>JAILAF010000032.1 GCA_024681775.1 Lachnospiraceae bacterium | reverse complement strand
GTGACGGATGTCCTGGGAATGGGCGATGTCTCGGATACCGAAGGCCTCGATTCTCTGGAGGAGGACATGAACAAGCTCCAGGACGGCTCGGATGCCCTTCTGGGCGGTGCCGGTGACCTTCTGGACGGAGCGGGAGAGCTTCTGAACGGAACGAAAAAACTGGCGGACGGTGCCGGCGAACTGACGGACGGCTCCTCCAGACTCTATGAGGGAGCAAAGGAAGCGGCTTCCGGTGCCGGTGAGCTTTCCGCAGGCGCTTCCAAGTTAAGCGACGGCGCGGGGGAGCTCAGCACGGGTGCTTCCAAGGTAAATGAGGGCGCCCACTCCCTCAGCGCCGGTGCCGATTCCCTGAAGGCAGGTGCCGGTCAGATCAACGACGGCGCCTTGGCTCTGAACGACGGCGCAGGGACTCTGAAGGAAGGCATCGCAGCCTACACCGGCGGTGTGGATTCCCTGGCAGAGGGTGCGGCTTCCTTAAGTGCCGGTGCCTCTCAGGTCTCCGACGGTGCCGCGCAGGCAGCAGGCGGTGCGGATGCTTTGAAGGCAGGCATGGAGGATGCCGATATGGTGGCAGGTGCTGCAGCGCTGGCTGCAGGCGCAGGTCAGCTGAAGGAAGGCGTGAACGCAGCAGTGTCCGCTTTGAATACCGTGGCAGGCGCAGCAGCTTCCATGAACGCATATAAGGACGCAGCAGCAAACGGCGCAGCAGCGCTGCAGGCATACCTTTCCGCTCCTTCCGGAAGCAGTGCCATGACGGAGATCAACGCCCTGACCGAGGCCGTTACCGGCGGCGCCATCCCTGCCGCTTCCCTGGCGGCAGCAGAGGACGGATACCTGAGCGCCATGAGCGCGCTGTCCGATCCAGCGACTGTCAATGCAATGATGGCAGATCTGGCAGCAGGCGGCCATATGTACAGTGATACTTTGAGCGGTCTGAATACCGCTTCCTCCACCATCGGCGCGGCAGCAGGTGCGCTGCAGACCTACGCGGGTGTGGCAGCATCCCTGCCCGCAAGCGGAGATGCCGCTTCCCTCACCGCCCTGACCCAGGGAGCCGCAGCCGTGGCAGACGGCGCAGCCGCCCTCTCCGCAGGTGTTGCAAGTGTCTATGACGGTGTCAGCAGCCTGGATGCGGGCCTTGCATCTCTGAAGGCCGGTGCGGGACAGCTGGCGGCAGGCGCAGGCGAGCTCAGCAACGGTGCGAATACCCTGAAGGAGAATTCCGAGCAGCTCCGCGCAGGTGCGGAAGCCCTCAGCAAGGGTACAGGTGATCTGGCAAATGGTACCGGATCTCTTCTGGAAGGCGCCGACACGCTGGCAGGCGGCGCAGGAGAGCTGGCAAACGGAACCCAGAGTCTGGCAAATGGTGCAGGCACCCTGGCAAGCGGTGCGGGCACGCTGGCGGGCGGCGCAAGCAAGCTCAGCAGCGGCATCGGTTCCCTGAGCGAAGGGGCAGGCCAGCTCTTAAGCGGAATGACCCAGCTCCGTGACGGCGCGGTGGACTTAAGCAGCGGCGCGGGCCGTCTGGATGACGGTGTTTCCCAGCTCCGCGACGGGCTCATCACCTTCGACGAGGAGGGCATCCAAAAGCTTTCCGGCGCTTTCTCCGGTGACATCGAGTCCCTGAAGGAGCGTGTGGAAGCGGTCCGCGAGGCGGGCGAGGCTTACAGGACCTTCTCCGGCGCACGCGACGATATGACTTCTTCCGTGAAGTTCGTGATCAGATTCGAGGGAATCGAGACGAAGTAAATCATAGTTAATTAAGCAGGCAGAGGCTATAAGCCTCTGCCTGCTTTTTTGTATGTGATGTGTCTGAACATTTTATAAAGTGTGCACATTTTTCCTGCCCATGTGCTACAATAAAAACAGTATATTTTCACAAAAAGGAGACCATAAGCCCATGTCCGATTCCTACATTTTGAGCTGCTGCTCCACAGCAGATCTCACCGAGGAAATGTTCCGCGACCTAGATATTCACTACATCTGCTTCCACTACACCCTGGACGGTAAGGAATATCCCGACGACCTCGGCAAGTCCATGAGCTTTCCCGATTTTTACAACGCCATGGCGAACGGTGCCGACACCAGCACTTCCCAGATCAATGTGGAGGAGTTCGTCGAATACTTTGAAGCCTTCCTGAAGGAGGGAAAGGATATCCTGCATCTGTGCCTTTCCTCCGGCATTACCGGCGTCATGAATTCCGCCCTGGTGGCCAGAGACCTTCTGGGAGAGAAATATCCCGACCGCAAGATCTACATCGTCGACTCCCTGGCAGCCTCCTCCGGCTACGGCCTTCTGATGACCGCCCTGGGCGAGAAGAAAAAAGCAGGCTGCAGCATCGATGAGCTGAAAAAATGGGCGGAGGAAAACCGCCTGAGACTCCATCACTGGTTCTTCTCCATGGATCTGACCTTCTACGTGAAGGGCGGAAGAGTCTCCAAGACCGCAGGCTTTGTGGGGAATGCCCTGAACATCTGCCCGCTGCTCAATGTGAGCAACACCGGTCATCTGATTCCCCGGGAGAAGATCCGCACCAAGAAAAAGGTCATTTCCCGCGTGGTGGATCTGATGGAAGAGCACGCCGAGGGCGGCCTGGATTACTCCGGGAAGGTTTACATCAGCAATTCCGCCTGTGAGGAAGATGCCCAGGCTGTGGCGGAGATGATCACCGCCAGATTTCCTAAGATGGACGGCAAGCCCGTCATCGTCAGCATCGGCACCACCATCGGGGCCCATACCGGTCCCGGCACCGTCGCTCTCTTTTTCTGGGGGGATGAGAGAATAGACTGATCCAAACCATCCGGAGGGGGGTACCTCCGAGAATAAACTTTGAGAGGTAGGTATTATGGCGAGTCAGAAAAAGAACAGTGATGGGACAAAGGTACCGTTTTTCAAATCCCTGTCCACCAAGATCATCGGGCTCTTCGCCCTGGGAGGGACCATCCTGGTGGCGGTCCTGACCATCGTGGCGATCACCGATTCCCAGGCCACCGTGGAGGGGGTCTACAAGAATTACACCCAGAACGTGGCGGAGGTGACCGCATCTGCCGTTTCCGGCGAGCTGGAGAGCCTGTCCAGGACCTATGAGACGGCGTCCAACGGCAAGGAAGTGGAAGCGTATTTTGTCTCCCTCCTGAAGGACAACCCGGATGGAACCCGGGACGTGGTCCAGAGAAGCCTGAAAGATGTGCTTGGCAATGTGGAGATCACCGGCGTCCAGGGGTCCTACGCCTATATGGTCAGCGCCGAGGGTATCATGATGTATCATCCCACCGTTGACAAGATCGGCGGCAGCGTCGAGAATGCAGCCGTGAAGGGACTGGTGGGCAGACTGCAGTCCGGGGAGAGCCCCGCATCCATCGGCTCCGGCTCCGTGATCTATGAGTACAAGGGAGCCCTGAAGTACGCGGGATATGCCTTTACCGCCGGCGGCAGCATGATCATCGTGACAGGGGATTATGATAAGGTCATGGCTCCCATTTATGCCCTTCGGACCAAGCTGATCCTGATGGCGGTCATCGTGCTGATCCTGGCGCTGGTCGCGTTCTTCGTGATCATCCGCCTCTTTATGGCACCCATCAACGATATCGTGGAGATCATCCGCGGTACTGCTGAGTTTGACTTCCGGCACAACCCCAAGTCCAACAAGATCTGCAAGCGCACCGACGAGATCGGTCTCATGGGCAATGTGGTCAGAAACATGCGCCAGGAGCTGCGCAATGTATTGGGAATCCTGGGGGAGACCTCCCGTATCGTGGACACCAATGTGGATGAACTCCGGGAGACCACGGATGCCGTAAACGAGATGTGTACCGACAACTCGGCGACCACCCAGGAGCTGGCTGCTGCAATGGAAGAGTGTGCAGCGGATACCGAGACCATCAACCAGGGCATCGCCAATATCCAGAATTCCACGCACCAGATCGAGATGATGGCAAACGACGGAACCCTCATGTCCGACGAGGTCAAGGACAGGGCAAAGGAGCTCCGCTCCGATACCGACGCTTCCTCCGAGCGTACCCGCCAGATCTACGATGGCGTGAAATCCAGATCCGACCGCGCCATCGAGGATTCCAAGGTGGTGGACAAGATCAACGAACTCACCGATACCATCATGGCCATCTCCTCCCAGACCAGTCTGCTGGCCCTGAACGCTTCCATCGAGGCGGCCAGAGCGGGAGAGGCCGGAAGAGGCTTTGCAGTGGTGGCCACCGAGATCGGCAATCTGGCAGGCCAGACCTCCAAGGCTGTGGGTGACATCAATGCCATCGTCAGCGAGGTCAATACCGCCGTGAACCGGATGGCTTCCTGCCTGGAGGAGATGAATACCTTCCTGGAGGAGACCGTGCTGAAGGATTACGACGGCTTCAAGCAGGTGGGCGTCCGGTACGAGGAAGATGCGGACATGTTCAAGGACAGCATGATCAGCATCAAGGCCGGCGTGGACGATCTGATAGGTACCATCGGCAGGATCGTGGAGGCCGTATCCTCCATCAGCGAGTCTGTGGGAAGCTCTGCAAACGGTGTCTCCGACATCGCAGGCAAGACCACGGATATCGTATGCGGCATGAGCGATACCCAGCTGAAGGTGGACGAGTGCCGCAAGTGCGTGGAAAATCTGAATGGAATCATTGAGAAGTTTATCATGGAGTAGAGTATGATCGGCGCATATGTTGTTTCTCTGTCTTTCTTCATATGTTTCAACATCATAGCCGGGACAGCTGCGCACCGGGACGGCCGGAAAGTGGCCTTATCCGTTTCGAAACTGCTGTTTGTAACGATCCTGCCCATGGCTGCCAATATTGTGTTGGTGCTGACGAGAAGAGAGATGGTGACGAGGCTGGGCTTTGTCCTCTTCTTCATCGGCACCGACTGGATGCTGCTCGCCATTTACCGGTTCATCATGGACTATTGCAATTACCCTTACGAGGGCTCCAGGAACCGGACCATCTGGATCGTTATCATGGGGATCGATACACTTTCCGTGTTCCTCAATCCGCTGCTTCACCATGTCTTTGACGTGACCCCCGACTATATGGCCGACGGCCGCATGATCTACAAGCTGGTATCCCTCTGGTACCATAAGGTGCACCTCGCCATCAACGCATTGGTCATGGTCATTGCGCTGCTGTATCTGATCCGCAAGATCACCGAGACCTCCCGGGTCTATCTGGAAAAATACTTTTTCATCCTGGTGGTGATGCTGGTGACCGGCGCATGGGAGTTCTATACCATCTTCGGGAATTTCCATGTGGATCTGTCCATCCTGGGATACGGCGTCGGTTCCGTGCTGATCTATTTCATTTCCCTGCAATATCAGATGTACCTCCTGACGGACCGGATGCTCACCAATGTGGTGGGCAGCATGGGGGATGCCCTGTTCTGCTTCGATTCCGACGGAAAATGTATCTTTTACAATGACAGTGCCCGGGAGATGTTCCGTCTCCCCAACAAGCGATCCATGGAGAAGGCTGAGGCCATTATGGGGGAGATGTTCGATCCCGACATCCTCTACTCCAAGGACCGCGGGAAAAACACCGCCCACCTGTTCAGCGATGACCGGGTGGTGTCCGTGGAGTTCAGCTCTGTCTACGATGAGCGCATGACTTACACCGGTTATTACATCCTCGTGGAGGATGTGACGGAAGAGAACCAGCGGCTGGCGGAGGAGACCTATAAAGCCACCCATGACTCCCTGACCGGTATCTACAACCGGGAGGAGCTCTATCGTCTGACGGAGAAGCTGATCCGGGAACATCCCGAAGAGCGCTATACCGTAGTGGTCTCCGATATCAAGGAATTCAAGATGATCAACGACATCTTCGGTTCCGAGGTGGGAGATGAGATCCTTATCAAACTGGCGGACAAGGTCAAGGCCGGTCTGAAGGAAGGCGATATCTTCGGCCGCATCGGTGCCGATAAATACGGTCTCATCCTGAAGAGCAAGGACTTTAACCCTGAACAGTTCACCGAGGGCACCCGCACCGTGGCCTACGTCAAGGACCAGGATTCCTATCCCCTGGTGGTGCACCTGGGCGTCTACGAGGTCCGCAATTCCAAGCTTTCCGCCGCAGGTATGTATGACAGAGCATTTATCGCCCTGTCCACCGTGAAGAATGAGCTGCAGCAGCGGATCGCCTTCTACGATGACAGCCTCAGAGAGGGCATTCTCTGGGAGCAGAAGATCGTGGCGACCCTGGACGATGCCCTGAAAAACGGCGACATTGTTCCCTACCTGCAGGCCCAGGTCAACACCGCGGGCAAGACCGAAGGATGCGAGGCTCTGGTCCGCTGGAACCACGCCACCGAAGGGTTCCTCACCCCCGGCAGATTCATGCCCATCCTGGAAAAGAACGGCATGGTGGTCAAGATCGACATGTACATCTGGGAGTACGCCTGCCGGATCCTGAAGCGCTGGAAGGAAGAGGGGCGGAAGGATATGTATATCTCCGTCAACATCTCCCAGAAGGATTTCTACTTTGTGGATGTCTATGAAGTGATCTACGGTCTCGTGCAGAAATACGATGTGGATCCCGCACTCCTGCGCCTGGAGATCACCGAGTCCACGTTCATCAAGGATATGGACCGCAAGATCGAGGTCATCAACCAGCTCCGCGAAAAAGGCTTCCTGCTGGAGATGGACGATTTCGGCAGCGGCTACTCCTCGCTGAACATGCTGAAGGACATGCCCGTGGACGTACTGAAGGTGGACATGCTTTTCCTGTCCAAGACCGAGAACGAAGGCCGGACCCGCGCCATCCTGGAGCTCATCATCGGCCTGGCAAAGCGTCTGGAGATCCCGGTGATCTCCGAGGGCGTGGAGGAAGCGGAGCAGGTGGCATTCCTGACGGAGATGGGCTGCGACATGTTCCAGGGATATTATTTTGCAAAGCCGATCTCGCCCGCAGAGTTCGAGGAGCGTTTCATGAAAAAGGATGCTGCGGTGTGATGTAAGGATTGAAAAAAAGTAAGCGTTTCCAAAGACCCGGTTTTTCCGGGTCTTTTTTTGTTGCCATCATGCGAATATCTGGGCATTTTTTTGCAAAAATTGGGTATTCAAAATCAGTAAACCCAACTATAATAGGCAAAGTGGCTATATGTCGCAACAATACGGTGGGATGGATTTATGCAAAAGAAAACGCTTACAAAAACATTGACGCTGCTTCTGGCATCCGGCCTGCTCTTTTCCGGCTGTGCCCAGGAAGCGGAAGAGCCGAAAATGATCATTATCGAGGAAGAGGAGGAAGAAATCGCCGGCGTGGTGGGTGTCACCTATCAGGATGTGACCCTGACCAAGAAGATCACGCTGGAGTATCGCTCCGTCATTTCCGAGGACCTTTCCTTTGACGTGGAGCGGGAGAAGGTGGAAGAGGTGCTGGTGGAGAAGGGCGACTTCGTGAAAGCGGGGCAGCTCCTGATCTCCCTGGGGACCAAGGACACCGCCGACCAGATCGCGGACAAGGAGTACGAGATCCGTCGTATGGAACTGCAGCTGGAGGCCCTGGAGCAGAAGAAGGCCCAGGACATCCTGGAGGAGAATTTCGAGTTTGCCGTGAAGGATGACGGGAAGGGCTACACCCAGGAAGTCCATGAGGACAATCTGGAGCGGATTGAGGATTCCTACAGGAACTCCATCGAGAACTATCAGGATTCTCTCTATATCGCAAGGCTCCGCCTGGAGGAGCTTAAAGACGGCGGTGGAGATCATCAGATCTATGCGCCCTTTGACGGCGTTCTGACCTATGTGCGGCAGGGTCTGGAAGAGAGTACCACCACCATCGGCTCCGTTGTGATCACCATCATGGATCCCGAGGAGTGCTATTTCTTTGCGGACAAGCCCGAGGATGCAAGACCCTTGTTTCAGCAGGGGGATATCGTCAGCCTGAACATCAACGGTGGCTTAAGCAACGGTGACTATCCCGTGGAGCTGGTGGATATAAACGAGGAGGACGCTCTGCGCTTCCGTCTCGTCTCCGGCGGAGAGGATCTGTCCATCGCCCTGGGCACCAAAGCCTCCATTACCAAGGTGCTGGGAGAGCGGGATCATGTACTGGCAGTTCCCACCCGGGCGCTTCACAGAGCCGGCGACGTGACCTATGTCTATGTCATCAATGAGCTGGGCGAGCACATCGTACGCCATGTGGAGGTGGGTCTCGAGGGAGATACCTACACGGAGATCATCTCCGGCCTGGAAGAGGGCGAGAGGATCGCAGCGAGCATCAAGTGATAATCCAAGGGGACCAAGGACAAACATTCGAAGGAAGCTTGCTTCCGTGAGAATGCTTGTCTTTGGGACCCGAACAAACATGAACAAGAAGCGATTTCCCTGCGGAGCGGGGAAATCAGCGGATTGTGAATGGTTGTGGGATTGCGAGAGTTTCGAAGAAACGGAGCAATCCCTTGGATGAAATCGGAGGATTACATGGTTTTGAAAGATCTTTCATTAAATAGAAAAACAAAGCGGGCCACAGCCCTTCTGCTCGGCTGCCTGCTCCTGACCGGCTGCGGCCGGAGTACCGGCGAGGAAAGTACAAAAAAGAGCGACCTTACCAGTGCCGATATCGAGCTCATCGATCCTGTCAGTGCGGCGGTGGGATCCGAGATCGTGACCTACCGGAACATCATCAATTACGACAAGGTGCCCGGTGTCATCTATCCCGACATCACCGAGTACAGCTTTCCCGAGGAAGTGGTTTTTGACGAGTTTCTCTGCTATCCCGGTGAGCATATTACCGCAGGAGAGCTCCTGGCACAGGCCGACGATGAGAATCTGAAAGAACAGATCAAATCCGCCCAGGAGGGGCTGGCGGACATGGATCGCGCCTATCGGGACGACATGGAGGTCTACACCGTCAAAGCGGCAAATCTGCAGGAGAACATAGATCAGTACTCCGACGAGATGCTGGAGGATTCTAATTTTGCCATTGCCTGCCAGCGGCTCCTGTTCCAGCTGGACCGGGTGAATATGGACATCGCCTCCCGCAATGCCCTCTATGACCTGGACCGCAGGCATGCCGTATCCCAGCTTTCCCGCCTGAAGGAAAAGGATGTGACCAATTACATCAAGGCGGAGGCGGAGGGCACCCTGGGGGCCATCGCCCAGATCACGAACGGCAGCGGCGTCCGCAAGGAGAAATCCGTTCTGGCTGTGGTGAACGACAACAGCAAGAATTTCATCTGTGTCTACAAGAACTCGCAGGAAATGTCCAAGGTGGTGCGGCTCTACCTCTGCGTGGGCGGAAAGTTCTACGATGTGGAATACACCCCCTACACCCTGGATGAATACAACAAGATCGTCTCCGCAGGCGAGACTGTCCACAGTACCTTCAAGATCCTGGGCGACAGCAGCGACATCCCCATGGGTGCTGCAGGCTATCTCATCATGGTAAAGTCCGAGGCCAGGAACGCGCTTTCCGTCTCCTCCGACTCCATCCACAGAGACGAGCTGGGGTATTTTGTCAATGTCCTGGAAAACGGACGCACCTCCAAGGCTTATGTTACCAAGGGGGTCTCCGACGGCACCTACACCGAAATCACGGAAGGACTGGAGTACGGCCAGGAGGTCCAGCTGAGCAATTATTTCAGCTATGGCTCCAAAGTGGTCACGCTGGAGCGGGGCGATTTCGATGTCCCCTACACCAGCCTGGGCTATGTGAGTTATCCGAAGGCCACCTCCGTTACCGCAGACCTGGACTACGGCACCGTCACGCTGGTGGAGATGGTCGCCAAGGAAATGAGCAGTGTCAAAAAGGGTGATCTGCTGGCGAGGATCAGCGTCTCCGGCGATACCATCGACCTGGAGGAGAAGCAGCTGAAGCTGCGGCGTCTCCGGGAAGCGCTGGAGGATGTGCAGAAGGACATCGATTACCAGATCGCCATCTCCGGACAGAACACCGAGGCCTATCAGCGCCTCATCAATACGAAGGAAAGCTATGAGACCCAGATCTCCCGGCTGACCGAGACCATTGGTGAAATGAAGACCTGCTTTGCCAAGACGGAGCTCCTGGCGCCCTGCGACGGTCTGGTGACCGAGCTCACCACCCTCTCCGACGGCGCCGTACTGCAGCCGGGAGAGTCCCTGCTGACCATCCTGGATGAGAGCATTGCCTACCTGCGGCTCCCCAATCCCAACGGATCTCTGCAATACGGCAATGAGATCACGGTCCGCTGGAAGGATGCAAACGGCAATGAGCGGGAGGCGGTCGGCACCGTGGTGACTTTGGGATCTACCGGCATGACCTCCTCCATGGCGCAGGAGAGCGCCTATGCCACGCTTCCCGACGATGCCATGCAGGAGATCATCGAGACGCTGCGGAGTGTCAAGCCCAGAGGCTACATGGAGACGGGCGTGAACATCGAGGCGCATCTGGACAGAGAGAGAGATGTCGTGCTGGTGCCCGTCAAGGCAGTATCCACCGTGACCACGGTCCAGGGCGGAACCCAGACCTATGTCACAGTGGTGGATGAGAACGGCATCCATACCGTGACCTCCTTTATCGCGGGCTGGAAAGACAATGACTATTATTGGGTGATCGAAGGGCTGGAGGAAGGACAGAGCGTATGTTTGGAATAGGATTTCAGAAAATCTGGAACCAGAAGTGGTTGTTTTTCTGCATGCTTCTGGGAAGCATTCTGCTCGTGGCCACGGCCTGCAGCTTCCCCATGTACCGGAATGCCGTATTTAACCGCATGCTGCAGGATGAGATGGAAGCGGCCTGGGAGGAATCGGGCAAATGGCCCATGATCCTGGAGTACACCATCAGCGTGGGCGACAAGGAAGGCGTGGGAGCAGTGGCTTCCGGAGAAAAGCTTGCGAAGAACGCCTACACGGAGCTGGGACTCACCGAGAGTGAGACCCTGTACTATTATGCCATCTCCAGTTCGGACGCCGTTCCGGAGCTGGAGCGCAAAAGGATCGATGATATTTCCCTTCGGGTGTCCTTTATCGGATCCCTGGAGGATCATGTGGAGCTCATCGACGGTGAAATGTATTCCGAAGCCGGCGTGGACGCAGACGGATACCTGGAAGCCATCATCGATGAGCAGTGTATGCTGACCAACAACATCATCATCGGCGACACCTTTATCTTCGGAGATCTCCACGATGAGAACGGTGAGACCGTCCGGGTAAAGATCGTGGGTGTCTATAAGAAGACGGATATCACCGAGACCTTCTGGCAGCGTGGCATGAGCATGTACACCAACAATCTCATGATCCGGGAATCCACCTTCCGTCAGAAATTCGCCACCACCTCCCTGCCCGGCTTCACCATGGTGTGCAGGATCTATGATCTGGTGGATTTCTCGGCTCTGGATGCGGGTTATGCGAAGGATCTGCTGAGCAGGACGGAGGAGTATCAGAAGCGTTCCTCCATCCGCGCCCTCATGAAGGAGCCGGAGTATACCGCTACCCTGCAGTCCTACTTAAGCAGAGAGTCCAGGATCAACACCACCCTGTTCATCCTGCAGGTGCCGATCCTGCTCCTGCTCTGCGCATTCCTTCTGATGATCTCCAACCAGGTCTATGAGCTGGAGAAAAATGACATATCCGTGCTGAAGAGCCGTGGCGCGTCCAGGACCCAGATCTTCCTGCTCTATCTCCTGCAGAGCAGTGTCATGAGTCTGGGGGGCTTTGTCCTCGGCATCCCCCTGGGCAATGTATTCTGCCGGATCCTGGGCTCCGCCAGCAACTTCCTGGAATTCAAGGTCCGGAGATCCCTGAAGGTGGAAATGACCGGCGAGGTCCTGGGCTTTGCCCTGGGCGCTGCCATCATCGCCATCGCCATCATGAGTATCCCCGCGCTGAAGCACAGTAAGGTGACCATCGTCAACCTGAAGAGCCAGAAGGTGCAGAAGCGCCATTCCTGGTGGGAGATCTGCTTCCTGGATCTCATCTTCCTGGGGATCAGCATCTACGGATATTACAACTATTCCCACAACACCGACGCCCTCATCGAGAGCGCGCTGAAGAACGAGGCACTGGATCCGCTGCTGTACATCAGCTCCACCCTCTTTATCCTGGGTGCGGGCATGCTGCTTTTGCGGCTCCAGCCCCTGATGGTCCGCATCATCTATCTGGTGCGGAAGGGCTGGTGCGGTCCTGCCAGCTACGCCTCCTTCCTGGAGGCCATGCGCAACGGCCGGAAGCAGCAGTACATCATGCTCTTCATGATCCTCACTGTCTCTTTAGGTATGTTTGACGCAGTGTCCGCCCGGACCATCCTGCAGAATACCAGAGCCAACACGGCTTACCTGGATGCGACGGATCTTCGGGTGGCAGAGCTCTGGGAGAACAACTCCAACGCCGTGGCCATCGATCCTTCCGTGGAATTCACCTACTATGAGCCGGACTATTCCCGGTATGCGGACTTTGACGAGGTGGAGACCTTCACCAAGGTCTACTACGACGATACCGGATACATTCAGGTGGACCGTCGTGAGCGCATCTATGTCACCATCATGGGGATCCACACCAGAGAGTTCGGTCAGATCACCGAGCTGGATGACGATCTGCTGGAGGAACCCTACTACCAGCTCCTGAATGAGCTGGCAGCCACACCCAACGGCGTCCTCATGAGCTCCGCCTTCAAGGACCGCTTCGGCTACAAGGTGGGGGACACCGTCAACTACGGCCCCAAGCCTTCCGTGATCATCGGATTTTTCGATTACTGGCCCACCTACGTGCCCGAGGGCAGAGCGGTGGACGAGAACAATGAGACCTATACCTACCAGAACTATATGGTGGTCATGAACTACGCCTACTGTTATGAGATGTTCGGCCTGAAGCCTTACCAGGTGTGGATGAAACTGAAGGATGGCGCAGACACGGGATTTTTCTACCGCTGGGTGGCGAGCGAAGGCATCCGCCTGAACTCTTACGTGGACCGCACCGAGGATCTGGAGGATGTGACGGAGGATCCCCTGCTGCAGGGTATGAACGGTGTCCTCACCATGAGCTTTATCGTCATGCTGATCCTCTGTGCCGTAGGCTACCTGATCTACTGGATCCTGTCCATCCGGTCCAGAGAGATGATGCTGGGCGTCCTGCGGGCCTTTGGTATGCATAAGGGAGAACTGCTGCACATGCTGGTCAACGAGCAGCTCTTCTCCGGCCTCTATTCCATTCTGGCCGGAGTGATCGTCGGCAACCTGGCATACCGCCTCTATGTGCCGATGCTGCAGATGGCATACTCCACCACCAGCCAGGTGCTGCCCATGGAGCTCATCACCAGCACCGGTGACATGGTCAGACTCTACTCCGTGGTGACCCTTACCATGGTGGTCTGCCTGGGCGTTCTGGCAATGCTGATCTTCAGACTCAATATCACCAAGGCTTTGAAGCTGGGAGAAGAATAATGGGTGCAACAATCAAGATAGAACATTTAAACAGGATCTTTCCTGTGGGCAACCAGCAGATCCAGGTCCTGACGGATATCAACGCCGTGATCCCCGACAGCCGCTTTACCATCCTGCGGGGGCGGTCGGGATCCGGTAAGACCACGCTGATGAACCAGATCGGCGCACTGGATACCCCCTCCAGCGGATCCATCCTGCTGGACGGACAGGATCTGGTAAAGCTGTCCGACAGACAGAAGGAGGATCTGCGGCGGAAGAAGTTCGGATTTGTCTTCCAGGCCGTTTCCCTGATCCCTACCATGACGGCATATCAGAACGTGGAATTTTCCCTGCGTATGGCAGGGGTCCGCGGGGATTACAGGCATCGTGTGGAGGAAACCTTACGTATGGTGGGTCTGGCGGGTCGTATGAACCATATGCCCGCGGAGATGTCCGGCGGTGAGCAGCAGCGTGTTGCCATTGCCAGAGGCATCGCCCATCACCCCAGCATTTTGCTGGCGGATGAGCCCACCGCAGAGCTGGACAGCGGCATGGCGGCGGAGGTCACCCGCATCCTGAAGGAGATGACCCGGAAGGAGCATGTCACCGTCCTCATGACCACCCATGATGTGGGCCTCATGGATGCCGGTGATGTGGTGATCGAGTTGCAGGGCGGCCGGATCGTGGATGTGAAGGAGAACGAGTCAAATAAGCTGGATGTGTTAAGTTGACCCCGGGAGTTGCAAAGCAACGAAGCAATCCGTGGCATCAAGGGTCTGAATGGGAAGGAGAAATGTCATGCCCGAAACGATAACGGAAACCAAGGCCCCCATGATCGAAGCGGAAGGCCTGGTAAAGATCTATAAGACCAAAGAGCTGGAGGTCCTGGCCCTGCAGGGGCTGGATCTGGAGGTACAGGAGGGAGAGTTTACCGCTCTCATCGGTAACAGCGGCAGCGGTAAGAGTACTTTCCTCAACATGATCGGCGGTTTGGACAGACCCAGTGCAGGCAAGCTGGTGGTGGGAGGACGCAACCTCTTTACCATGAACGAAAAGGAACTGGTGGACTATAAGCGCGACGTGGTGGGATTTGTATGGCAGAACAATGCCCGGAACCTCTTCCCCTACCTGACCTCCCTGGAGAACATCATGCTTCCCATGGATCTCATCGGTGCGAAGCAGAAGCGGGAGCGCGCCTTAGAACTTCTGGAGATGGTGGGAATGAGTGCACACAAGAACGACAAGCTTACCACCATGTCCGGTGGTGAGCAGCAGAGGATCGCCATCGCCATCGCTCTGGCCAACAAGCCCAAGCTCCTGCTGGCGGACGAGCCCACCGGAAGCGTGGACTTTGCCACCGCGGACCTGATCTTTGATATTTTCACCGAGCTGAACAAAAACGGACAGACCATTCTGGTGGTCACCCATGACATCGCCCTTTCCAAGAAGGTAAAGCGCGTGGTAGCCATCCGCGACGGCAAGATCAGCTCCGAGCGCATCCTCCGGGAGAGCTATGCGGACCGTCTGAAGGAGTCCAGCGTGGACTGGCGCAACGAGGATACCCAGGAGGAGTATGTGGTCATGGACAAGGCGGGCCGCGTACAGATTCCCGGGGACATGCTGGACCGCATGAATCTGAAAGATAATAAATTGGTGGTTGAATATGCGGACGGTCATGTTATACTCAAGGCACCTGAGGAGAGAATACCTGAGGGTGACACCTGACGACCCGTGCTGAATGATTTGAGGATTATTTATGCTGATAGAAAAAAAGAAGGAGAAGCAGTTTCCCCTGACCAGGATACAGTGGCTGTGGGAAAACATGAAGGGTCTGCGGGCCCTTTATTCCCTGGGCATCCTGGGGACGATCACCTATAACATCATGCAGCTCACCGTTCCGTTCTTCGGAGCGAAGCTGGTGGATGAGTTTCTGACGGGGCCCGATGCGGCACAGAATCTGTCAGAGCACACCGAGCGGTTTTACATGCTTCTGGGTGCCATGGTAGGTCTGACCGTACTGCGGACCCTGATTGTGTATCTGACCTGCATGGATTTCGAGCATGTGTCCCAGGGGGTACTGTACCGCCTGCGGAACTTCCTCTTTTCCAAGATCGAGCGCCAGGATATGCAGTTCTATGCCACCTACCGCACCGGCGATCTCATGACCCGCGTCACCGGTGACCTGGATGCAGTGCGCCATATGCTGGCATGGGTGGTCCGTATGATCGTGGAGGCGGTGGCTCTTATGGGCGCCACCATCATCTACTTCTGGACCATGAACTGGAAGCTGGCAGTGTCCCTGACCATTGTGGCGCCCTTTATCTTCCTGGTGATCGTGCTCTTTAAGAACCGGGTGGCACCCAAGCACAGACTCCTCCGGGAGAAGATGAGCGAGATGAACACCGCGGCCCAGGAGAATATCTCCGGTAACCGGGTGGTGAAGGCCTTCTCCAGAGAGGACTATGAGATTGAGAAGTTCGACCGGCGGAACCGTGATTATTCCGAGACCAACAAGGACACGGCCATGACCTGGATCCACTATTTCCCCATCATCGAGACCTTTGCCAATCTGATGCCCGTGGTCCTCTTGCTGGTGGGCGGCCTCTTCCTGATGCAGGGAGAGCTGACCATGGGTGAGTATGTGGCTTTTTCCGGTCTGATCTGGGCCCTGGCCAATCCCATGCGCCAGCTGGGCTCCATCATGAACGAGTTCCAGCGTTTCTCCGCGGCTTCCGCGAAGATCATGGAGATCTACTATTCCGAGCCTACCATTGTGGATCCCGAGAATGCGGTTACCGTGCCGGACCGTCTCCGGGGTGAGATCGAGTTTAAGCATGTGTCCTTTGCCTATACGGATGAAAATGCAAGAGGCCGCGTGCTGACGGACATCTCCTTCCATGTGGCTCCCGGCGAGACCATCGCCATCATGGGCGAGACGGGCTGCGGCAAGACCACGCTGGTGCAGCTGATCCCCAGATTCTACGATCCCGAGAGCGGTGAGATCCTCATCGACGGGATCCCCACCAACCGCTATGCTTTGCAGGATCTGCGGAAAAACATCGGCATGGCCACCCAGGACGTATTGCTGTACTCCGACACCATCGACGGAAATATCTCCTACGGCAACAATACCCTGTCCCACCAGGAGATCATCAAATATGCAAAATACTCCGCAGCTGCCAGCTTCATCTCCAAGATGCCCGAGGGATATGACACTGTGGTGGGCGAGCGGGGCATCGGTCTTTCCGGTGGACAGAAGCAGCGTATCTCCCTGGCGAGAGCGCTGGCCATTCGTCCTTCCATCCTGATCCTGGACGATACCACCTCCGCCGTGGACATGGAGACGGAGCGCCAGATCCAGGAGAGCCTCCGGAATCTGGATTTCCCCTGCACGAAAATCATCATCGCACAGCGGATCTCCACCACGAAAAATGCGGATAAGATCCTGATCCTGCGGCACGGTATGATCGAGGAAGCCGGGACCCACGAGGAACTCCTGGCCCGGAAGGGATACTATTATCAGGCCGCCATGCTTCAGATGGGAGAGGAGGCGATCGCAAATGGCTGAGAAGAAAGAAAGCAGAAAAAAAGCATTTGCCGCGAGAGCCTCTGAGCGGAATACTTACCGCAAGGACGAGACCCTGGAGGAGCCTTTTAATTTCATGCATCTGCTGCGGGCAGGGGTCTATGTCAAAACCTACGCAGGCAGGATGGTGCTGGCCCTCGTCTTAAGCATGCTGGGCGGTGTGGCCGGACTCTTCGGCCCCAAGGTGGTGCAATACGCGCTGGACGTCACCATTCCGGCGAAGGATGTGACGGGGCTGTACAAGCTGGTGGTGCTGACCATCGGCATCTATATCATCGCAGTGACCTTTGCCACCCTGCGGTCCCGCATCATGGTGAAGGTGGCGAACCATATCATCTACGATATCCGGAAGGACCTTTTTGAGCATCTGCAGGCCCTGCCCTTCCAGTACTATGATGACAGGCCTCACGGCAAGATCCTGATCCGTGTGGTGAATTATGTAAACTCCGTGGCGGACATGCTGACCAACGGCCTCATCAATGTGGTGCTGGAGATCATCAACCTGATCCTCATCGTGATCTTTATGTTCTCCGTGGATGTGAAGCTGAGCCTGGTGGTGCTGGCCGGTGTGCCGGTGCTGGCGGTCTTTATGCTCTGGATCAAGAACAAGCAGCGGAAGGCATGGCAGCAGGTCTCCAACAAAAACTCCAACCTGAACGCTTATCTGCAGGAGAATATCGTAGGCGCCCGCATCACTCAGATCTTTGCCAGAGAGGATGAGAATGCGGAGATCTTTGACGGTCTCTCCGGGCAGTGCAGAAAAGCATGGCACCGTGCCATCACCTACAGTAATATGGTCTGGCCCGGCATCGACGACATCTCCGTGGTGATCCGCGCCATGATCTATCTCTGCGGTCTGATGCTCTTCGGTGTCGGCTATACCACCGCCGGTGTCATCGTCGCCATGACCTCCTACGCGTCGAGATTCTGGCAGCCCATCATGAACCTGGGCAATATCTTCAACAATTTCATCAACAACATCGCTTACCTGGAGCGTATCTTCGAGACCCTGGATGAGCCCGTGGGCGTGGCGGATGCACCGGATGCCACGCAGATGGCTCCCATCAAAGGGGATGTGGAGTTTCGGGATGTATGCTTCTCCTACGAGGAGGGCAAGCCCGTCCTGAAGAATGTCTCCTTCAAGGTAAAGGCAGGAGAGAGCGTGGCACTGGTGGGACCCACCGGCGCCGGAAAGAGTACCATCGTGAACCTGATCTCCCGCTTCTACAATCTGGACAGCGGTCAGGTCCTCATCGACGGTCAGGACATTTCGCAGGTGACCTTAAAATCCCTGCGCTCCCAGATGGGGATCATGCTGCAGGATTCCTTCCTCTTCAGCGGTACCATCGAGAGCAATATCCGCTACGGCAAGCTGGATGCTACCTTTGAGGAGATCCGGAAGGCCAGCATCACGGTATGCGCGGACGAGTTCATCATGCTCATGCCCGAAGGGTACGGCACGGAGGTCCATGAGCGCGGCGATCTGCTGAGCCAGGGACAGCGACAGCTCATCAGCTTTGCCCGGACGCTGATCTCCGATCCCGCCATCCTGGTGCTGGACGAAGCAACCTCCAGCATCGATGTGCAGACGGAGCGGAACCTCCAGAAGGGTCTGAATGCCATGCTGAAAGGCCGCACCTCCTTCATCATCGCCCACAGACTCTCCACCATCAAGAACTGCGACAAGATCATGTATGTGGATGAGGGCGGTATCATGGAGACCGGCACCCACGAGGAGCTGATGGCGAAGCGCGGGTATTACTATCATCTGTATACGGCGCAGATGGAAGCTATGTAAGTACACACCCGAAGGGTGGGTACTGGCACTCACGCGTAGCGTAAGTGCGTACAGGTGAGTGCGTACGGGTGGGTACACAAAACGAAAGGACTGTTTTGTGCAGTACTCTCGTTTCACTCAAGTACAGAAAACGCGGGGGGCGGCAAGCTTCCCGCGCTTGCTTTTTATGGGGCCTTGTGAGAAACTGATAGAGGTGGCGACGGGAGCGCAGTCACCGATACTAATCTTGAAAAGCGAGGAAAAAAGATGGCTCGAAGGAAAACGAAGAGACTGGGGAAACTTGTTTTGACGGCACTGGCAGTGGCGCTTTTTTCGACGCTTCCCATGTGCACGATCAGAGCGTTTGCAACCGCGGACACCACCTGGCAGAACGATTACCGCTATGAGACGCGGGGGACGGATATCATTTTGTCCCAGTATCAGGGAAGCGGCGGCGACATCGTCGTGCCTGCGGAGGCAGTGATCGGCGGAGTGACCTATCATACAGTGATTAATAGCGATTATGCTGTGGGGCATCTGTATTTTACCGAGGATAACATCACATCCTTTTCCGTGGAACCGGGCGTTTCGGCCACCAGTCTTACGCAACTGTTTGCGAAGAGTTTTTATCACGAATCTGCTGAGGATGACAGAACGATGCTGACGAGGGTGGACCTTTCGAACCTGGACACGAGTGCATGTACCAATATGAACAGCATGTTTATGGGGTGCGTCGGACTGACGAGTCTGGATCTGAGCAGTCTGGACGTGAGCGCTAACGAGAATTTCGGAAACATGTTCGGTAACTGCACCAACCTTACGAGCATCGATATGACCGGCTGGGACACCTCCTCTGCCACCGGAATGGTAAAAATGTTCTATAAATGCCATAAGCTGGAAAACCTGGACGTCAGCTTTTTTGATACTTCCAAATGCATAAACATGTGGGAGATGTTCAGCGAGTGCCATTCGCTTACGAGCCTGGATGTGAGCAGGTGGGATACTTCTTCCTTTGAGCAGCCCTTCCATTTGTTCTATTATTGCGATGGCCTTACGAGCCTGGATGTCAGCAATTGGGACATGAGCCATGCCGTGAATCTGAGCTGGATGTTTAACTGCTGCTATGGTCTGACGGAGCTGGACCTGAGCAAATGGAATGTCAGCGCTTCCGCTACGAATCTGAGCGGATTGTTCGGAAACTGTACCAACCTGGTAAAAGTGAATGTCAGCGGTTGGGATACGAGCAATGTCCTGTATACCGAGGGACTGGTTGAAGACTGCATGAATCTGGAGAGTCTGGATCTGAGTGACTGGGATCTGAGTAGCCTGGCGGAGAACGGTGGCAGAGACATGTTTACCAATACGATTTCCCTGACCACGCTGGATACGCCGAAAAATGTCGGGCGGGAGATCGCGCTTACCACGCAGTCCCGCTTTGGCGGAACCTATTGCTACACCGATCCCGCGGGAAATGAATATACTGCTCTTCCCAAGAACAGTAATGCTTCCGTGCACCTGACGAGAGCACTGTCCGGCGGGGAAATGACGAGAAAATTTATCGCACGTTTGTATCGTGTTTTCCTGAATCGGACGGCAGAGCAGTGGGAACTCGATTCCTGGACGGAACAGATGGTGGATGACGGATTGACTGAAAGATTGACTGCCGGAGAGGTAGCTGCGGGATTTATCTTCAGCCCCGAGTTCCAGAACCGCAACCTGTGCAATTCTCATTATCTTGATTACCTCTACAGCGGTCTTTTTGACAGACCCGCAGACGAGGAGGGAAAAGCCGGATGGACCGAACTGATGGATTCTGGGTATTCCAGGGAAAGGGTAGCCCAGGGCTTTTTGACGAGCCCCGAGTTCCAGAATCTCTGCAATTCCTATGGCGTTGATTGCGGTACCGGACTGACGGATATTCCTGCATATGGAACCATTCAAAAGCGGCATTGTACCATCGCAGGATGCCCTGAAGAATCGCCTGCAGTGAACATGGTTGTCAGCCTCTATCTGACCACGCTGGGGCGTGCGCCCAGAGAGGATGAGGTGGATTTCTGGGTGGAGCACCTGGGGATACATGACGTTACGGGTCGCGTTTTGGTCAACAGCTTTGTAAACGGCCAGGAGTATCAGAATATCGGCCGTTCCAATGAAGAGTATGTGAGAGATCTGTATCATGCAATTTTCAACCGTGAGCCTGACGTGGACGGTTATAACGGATGGGTGAAGCATCTGAATGAAGATGGATTCACCAGAGAGCAGGTCCTGAATGGATTTACCGTTTCACAGGAGTTCCTGAATCAGTGCAATCACGCCGGGATCGAGGTAGGAGCGGAATTATAAAGGCCGCAGTTTTGGCGACTTTTTAGCAAATTTCAGAAAAGTACTTTACAAAAAGATCGGAATGGGTTAGGATAAGGAAAACGGTTTCCAAACCTGTTCCGATCTCTTGTTGTCTTTGGGAAAACGGTAAGGAAAACAAGAGCCACGCGGAATACGAAAGGAGAAGGCATGACGACGATCAGGGATGTAGCCAAAAGAGCCGGCGTTGCAGTATCGACGGTCTCAAAGGTGATCAATCATTATCCCAATATTTCGGAGGACACCATCCGAAGGGTGACAGAGGCCATCGACGAGCTGCAGTTTGTGCCCAACGCCATTGCATCCTCGCTTTCCTCCAAGCAGTCGGGGCGGATCGCACTGATCCTGAATCCCAACACCCAGACCCAGGCCATCGATGAGATCACCATGCGGTATATGACCGGTGCGGTGACCAGAGCCAGGGAGCTGCGGATGGAACTGCTCCCCGTATTTTTCTCCATGCTGGAGGAGAAGTCGGTGGAGGAGGTGGAGACCTTCCTGCATTCCCAGGGCGTGGGCGGGCTCATCATCTGCGGTATGTCCAAGGATGATTATGTGCTGCAGCGTCTGGTGGCGAGAGAGCATTTCAAGGTGGTCCTGGTGGATGTGCCCATCTCCAACGCCAGCACCTCTTACGTGAGTGTCGACCAGCGGGCAGCCCAGGCGGATGTGGCCCGGAAGACCATCCTGGAGAACCAGGGCCCCAGCAAGGACGTGCTCTACATCTCCGGTAAGCAGAACGGCTATGTCTCCGAGGATCGCCTCCAGGGCATGCTGGATCTGGCCAGAGAGCTGGAGTTTAACCTGAGCGTGCACAGCGGAGAGTTCTCCGAGAAGAAGGCCCGGGAGATCACGTTAAAATACGGCGAGGTGAACGACATCATCGTCTGCGCCTCCGACCTGATGGCCATCGGCGCCATGAGAGCCCTGATGGATCTGGATATTTTCCATCCGGTCTGCGGGTTTGACGGCATCACCCTCATGGGATATGCCGGAAAGCAGATGAACACGGTGCGTCAGAACTTCCACGATATTGCCGCAGAGGCGGTGGATGAGGTGGCGAGGCTCATCGGCGGAGAGCAGGGCAGAGCCGTGATTATGCCACATGAGCTGGTGCGGCTGGAGTATATGGATATAATCGTGTGATTTCAAGGTCTCAAAATCCGAAACCGGGCATGCTTGCATGCCGAGGTTTCGGACTTGGAGACCTGCCGGACATGAGGAAGCAGCGATTTACGAAGTAAATCCGCGGATTCCGAATGGACGGAGAATTGCGAGAGTTTCGAAGAAACGGAGCAATTCGTATGAAATCGTAAAAACGCAACCCGATGACATTTGATTTTATGGGAGGCTTGTTTGAAAGAAAACGCTGATGCGCTTTTCTTTCAAACTGGAATTGGTGCGAATATAAGACGCTTCGCGTGCGCACCAATTCCCTGTTTCAGAGAAATCACCTGCGTGATTTCTCTTCACAGGAGGATACAAAAAATGAGCGAAAATCTGGAAAAGACGATGTTAACGCAGAACGTGGAAGAGCAGCTGAAGAAGCAGGTGCAGGAAGACCACGGCAAGGCCATTGCCGACTGTACCGACGCTGAGCTGTATCTGTCCCTTCTGAAGCTGACCAAGGAAATGATCGGTGCTTCCACCGTGAACGCCGGCGAGAAGAAGGTCTACTACATTTCCATGGAGTTCCTGATCGGTAAGCTCCTGAGCAACAACCTGATCAACCTGGGCATCTATGACAAGGTTGCGCAGATCCTGAAGGACAACGGCAAGGAGCTCTCCGCACTGGAGGAGATCGAGCCCGAGCCCTCTCTGGGCAACGGCGGTCTCGGCAGACTGGCTGCCTGCTTCCTGGACTCCATCGCAACTTTGGGTCTGCCCGGCGACGGCATCGGCCTGAACTATCACTTCGGTCTCTTCAAGCAGGTGTTCAAGCGCCATGCCCAGACCGAGGAGAAGAACGACTGGATCCAGGATACTTCCTGGCTGACGAAGACGGATGTGACCTATGAGATCCCCTTCGGAGATTGCAAGGTGATCTCCAGAATGTACGACATCGACGTGGTGGGTTACGAGAACGGTAGCAATAAGCTCCATCTCTTCGACGTAGAGACCGTGGATGAGAGCCTGGTAAAGAGCGGCATCACTTTTGACAAGACCGACATTGCGAAGAACCTGACCCTGTTCCTCTATCCCGATGACTCCGACGAAGCCGGCAACCTGCTCCGCATTTACCAGGAGTACTTCATGTGCGCCAATGCGGCTCGCCTGATCCTCCAGGAGATGAAGGAGAAGAAGTACGACCTGCACGACCTGCCCGCTCACGCAGCCATCCAGATCAACGACACTCATCCCACTATGGTGATCCCCGAGCTGATCCGCATCCTGAAGGAGGAGAAGAATTTCTCCATGGATGAGGCCATCGCAGTGGTCAGCAAGACCTGCGCATACACCAACCACACCATCCTGGCGGAAGCCCTGGAGAAGTGGCCCCTGTCCTATCTGGAGAAGGTGGTGCCCCAACTCATCCCTTACATCAAGGAGCTGCATAAGCGCGTTGCCGCGAAATACACCGATCCCAAGGTACAGATCATCGACGATCAGGACCGGGTGCATATGGCACACATCGATATCCACTACGGCTATTCCATCAACGGCGTGGCAGCCATCCACACCGAGATCCTGAAGAACTCCGAGCTGAATGCTTTTTACAAGATTTATCCGGAGAAATTCAACAACAAGACCAACGGCATCACCTTCCGCCGCTGGCTGGTGTCCTGCAACCATGAGCTCACCGCATTCCTGCGCAACAAGATCGGCGACGACTTCCTGAAGGATGCGGACGCCCTGGAGAAGCTCCTGGGATTTGAGAACGACGCAGAGGTCCTGGACGAGCTGGATCGCATCAAGATGGCCAAGAAGAGACAGCTCTGTGCTTACATCGAGGCAAAGGAGGGCGTCCGCCTGGATCCTTCCTCCATCTTCATCATCCAGTCCAAGAGACTCCATGAGTACAAGCGCCAGCAGATGAATGCCCTTTACATCATCCACAAGTATCTGGAGATCAAGCGCGGCAAGACGCCTGTCCGCCCGCTGACCTTCCTCTTCGGCGCCAAGGCTGCTCCCGCCTACATCATCGCGCAGGACATCATTCACCTGCTGCTGTGCATGCAGGAGATCATCAACAACGATCCCGAGGTCAGCCCCTACATGAAGCTGGTCTTCGTGGAGAACTACAACGTGGCGTACGCCGAGAAGATGATCCCCGCCTGCGATATCTCCGAGCAGATCTCCCTGGCTTCCAAGGAGGCTTCCGGAACCGGCAATATGAAGTTCATGTTAAACGGTGCCGTTACCTTGGGAACCGCTGACGGAGCAAACGTAGAGATCGCCCAGCTGGTAGGCCCCGAAAACATCTTTGAGTTCGGTGTCTCCTCCGACGAGGTCATCGAGCACTATGCGAAGGCAGACTATGTCTCCCGCGACTACTACCGCAAGAGTCCCGCCATCCGTGAGGCGGTGGACTTCATCATCAGCGCACAGCTCCTGAAGGTCGGTGACAGGGTGCGCCTCACCAGACTCCGGAATGAGCTCATGAACAAGGACTGGTTTATGACCCTCATCGATTTCGACGAGTACACCGAGGTGAAGGATCGCATGATCGCCACCTATGAGGACAGAGCCCGCTGGAAGAAGATGATGCTGGTGAACATCGCTAAGGCAGGCTTCTTCTCCTCCGACAGAACCATCGCGGAGTACAACAGGGATATCTGGAAGCTGTGCTAAAAAACCGAAAGATATGACAAAGCCAGGGGGACGGCCCTTACGACCGTCTCCCTGTTTTTTTTGATTGCAAAAACATGAAAAATGAGAACGTAGATTGATGTGCAAAATTGTCGCAAACCGTTGAAAATACTGGATTCTTGACGAAATCGGGGGGGGTGATATTATGCAGGTTGATGAAGAAAATGTCAAGCATTTTCGTTTTTTTGTAAATGGAGATTATTAAAAGGATACTTTGATCTTCGATGAGTGAAAGATAAAGAATAGATTTAAATTGTTATTGATTCAGGAGGAAATCAAATGAAAGATAAACTGATGAAGAGAATGCTCACCACGGTTCTTACGATCACCACTCTCATCGCAGGCACTGCAATGCCCGTATCTGCCCAGGCGTATGATGGCCCCCCCGAAGCAGTCGTGCAGGAAGTGGCTCCCAGCCAGGAGATCTACGCCTTCGTCGAGCGCATGTACGTGAACTTCCTGGGGCGCGGCTCCGACCCCGCCGGCAAGGAGAACTGGGCGACGCAGCTCGCGAACGGGCAGATCGACTCGGTCGGGTTCGTGAGGGGCTTCGCGTACTCCGACGAGTTCCAGAATAACATCCTCCCCTACCTTTCCACGGACGAGCTGATCGAGAGCTTCTACAACACCTTCTTCGACCGCGCATCCGACGAGGCCGGCAAGGCAAACTGGACTTCCAAGTACGACAACTGGGCGTCCCTCGATTACATCCTCGCAGGGTTTGTAAACTCCGTCGAGTGGGCGAACCTCTGCGCGAGATTCGGCATCACCCAGGGCGTGTACGAGGGCGATCCCTACAACGAGACCCTCAACGGCGAGCGCCTTGGGGCGTTCGTCGAGCGCTTCTACACCGAAGCCCTCGGCCGCAGCTCCGACGCGATGGGCAAGCGCTCCTGGGCGACCAACATCGCAAGCGGCAAGATCCAGCCTGCAGACCTCGTGTACGGGTTCCTCGGCTCCGTGGAGTTCGCAGAGAAGAGCGCCCAGATGAGCAACGAGGAGTACGTGACCTGCATGTACCACACCTTCTTTGGAAGAGAAGCAGACGAGGAAGGCTTCAACGGCTGGGTGGCTTCCCTGAACAACGGAAGCGCTGCAAGGCAGGACATCATCGACGGGTTCGTTGGCTCGCAGGAGTACATCAACATGGTGAACAGCTTCTTTGACGGGAGCGTCGACCCCAGCCTGCTTGCAAGCACGGGCTACGAGTTCCTCGACAAGACCCTGTACGAAGCCGGATATGTTTTTCTGGCAGTCCTTCCCGGCACGCTCCGCGACAACAACAACGGCTTCGTAACCTACGATTACCGCGTGGTCGGCGTTTACGGAACCACCGCCTACAAGCTGGGAGACGTGATTACCGACATCCCTTGTTCGGAAGAAGTAAACGACGCGTACTATGCGTGGTTACGCGAAAAAACGAGAGACCTCGATCGGACGCCGGATGGTCGCATTATTTGGCACGAATACGAGAGCTGCACAGAAGAGCTGACCGTCTGGGGAACGCCCGCGATTGTATACATGAACGAGTACGGCGGAGCAGGCGCATACAAGATGTCCTACTACAAGGACATTACAGACGGCGATACATTCCCCACTCCGCTTTACATGAGTAGCTGGGGAATGTACGATGATAAGGATGGCTCATCCAGAATAGCCGACGCAGCCATCGCCAACTACCAGAACGGCGTGGGGAACTACCTTCCCCGCGAGGAGTGGTTCAAATAACCAACCACATAAGCACCAACAGGGGGGAGGGCGACCTCCCCTCTTTTTTTTGGGGGGGGAATGCAGGCACTTCCCTTCAGGAGGGAGGCTTTTCAAGAGGAGCGCGGCTCCTCTTTTTTCATGCGCAGCTTTTCTGCGGATTTTGAAACTTTTTCGTCATATAAAAATCATGTTCAGTTAAGGAAAAATCTACAAAACTTTACTCATATTTTCGCTAAATTTACCCTTTCACATGCTTAAACGATCCGATATGATGGAAATGATCGCCTGAAAAGGCTCGCCAAAAATCACCGGTTAAGGAGATTCCATCATGAACATCACGTACGATGAAAGCACCCGGACCTTTAAACTGGACACGCCGAAGACCTCCTACCTCTTTCAGATCCTGGGGGAGGAAGGATTTGTGGGGCATGTCTATTACGGTGCCCGGATCGAGGACACGGACTTGAGTTACCTTCTCTGCGTGGGGCCGGAGCCCTTCGCCCCCTCCCATACCGACAGAGAGCGTGCTTCCTACATGGATAAGTTCCTCTCGGAATTCCCCGGCCACGGCCTGGGAGATTACCGGGAGAGCTGCCTGAACGTGCGGGATGAGGACGGCCACGAAGCAGTGCAGCTCCTCTACAGAGGACACCGCATCCTGAAAGGCAAACCCGCCCTGAAAAACGGATTTCCCGCAACCTTTGCGGGAGAGGAGGAGGCTCTGACCCTGGAGCTGATCCTGGAGGATTCCGTCCTGGGGCTTACCTGCCATGCCTTTTACACCGTCTTTGCGGATACGGATGCCATCACCTTCAGCAGATATTTCAAAAATGAGAGCGATCGCAAGCTGATCATCAAAAAGGCGGACAGCCTCAGCATCGACCTGTGGCAGGAGGACTACGAGCTCCTGACCCTCCACGGCTCCTGGGCGAGAGAGCGCAGCATCGACCGGCGCCCCATCGGCTATGGCAAGACCTCCGTAGGCTCCTTCCGCGGCGAATCTTCCCACCAGGAGCATCCTTTTCTGGCGCTGGTCAGCGGGAAGGCCACGCAGGAGACCGGCAACGTGCTGGGCGTCAATTTCATCTGGTCCGGGAATTTCCTGGCACAGGTGGAGAAGACCCAGTTTGACCTCCTGCGGGTGCAGATGGGGATCCATCCGGATCAGTTTTCCTATGTGCTGGCTCCCGGCGAGGAGTTCCAGGCACCGGAGGCCGTTTCCGTCTTTTCTGCAGAGGGTCTGGGCCACATGACCCGTTCTTTCCACGACCTGTACCGGAACCATCTGATCCGCAGTCCTTATAAGAACAAAAAGCGCCCCATCCTCATCAACAACTGGGAAGCGACCTATTTCGACTTTCATACCGAGAAGCTCCTCTCCATCGCCCGGGAGGCGAAGAAGGTGGGCATCGAGATGCTGGTGATGGACGACGGCTGGTTCGGCCACAGGAATGACGACAACAGCAGCCTGGGCGACTGGACCGTCAACGAGGAGAAACTCCCCGGCGGTCTGAAATACCTGGTGGATGAAGTCAACAAGATCGGCCTGAAATTCGGCATCTGGATGGAGCCTGAGATGATCTCCCCGGACTCCGACCTCTACAGGGCACATCCCGACTGGGCGATCCAGGTTCCGGACCGGATCCCCACCAGATCCAGAAATCAGCTGGTGCTGGATCTGAGCAGGCAGGAAGTGGTGGACCACGTGTTTGAGATGGTGGCGAATGTCCTGCGCAGTGCCAACATCGAATACCTGAAATGGGATATGAACCGTCAGCTCACGGATCTGGGCAGCATCGGGCTGTCTTCCGAGCACCAGGGAGAGCTGTGCTACCGCTATGTGATGGGAGTATATCAGCTGCAGGGAAGGCTGGTGAAGGAGTTTCCGAACCTCCTGCTGGAGAACTGCTCCGGCGGCGGTGCCCGTTTTGATCCCGGCATGCTGTATTTCGGTCCCCAGATCTGGACTTCTGACGATACCGATGCCATTGAGCGCCTGGGGATCCAGGAAGGAACGGCTCTCGTGTATCCCCTGTCCTCCATGGGCGCCCATGTGTCGGACTGCCCGAACCATACCGTGGGCAGGATCACGCCCTTCCGCACCAGAGGACATGTGGCGCTGGCGGGGACCTTCGGCTACGAGCTGGATATCACGAAAATCCCCGAGGAGGATCGCGCAATGATCCCCGCCCAGGTGGAGATGTACCACAAATACAACGACCTGATGCGCTGCGGCGACTACTACCGCATTGCTTCCTTCCGGGAGAATCACTATTATGACTGCTACGAAGTGGTGGCGAAGGATAAAACCGAAGCCCTGGTCACTTATGTGCAGGTGCTGCGCCGCCCCAACCAGCACGGACGGGTCCTTCGCATCCCCGGGCTGGATCCGGAGCGGAAGTATCTGGTCACCTTTGATGACATGGAGAAAAAGGACCTGCACCTGACCGGCGGTGCCCTGGCAAATGCCGGCATCTGGATGGAAGAGCAGTGGGGCGATTACCGCTCTGTCCTCATCCATATCACGGCAGAGTAACGGTGACCGCAGAGCGCAAAGCAGTTTGTGACCTTGCAGGATGCGGGAGGCCCGGCCCCGGAGCAATCCGTTGTATCAGCGGGGGAACAAAGGATAAATAAGGAGTCAATATGGCAAAAGCAGTAAAACTGGCGGATATCGCTGCCAAACTGGATATCAGCGTGGTCACCGTCTCCAAGGCCCTCTCCGGACAGAAAGGCGTCAGCGAAAAGCTCCGGGAAGAGATCGTGGCACTGGCGGATGAGATGGGATATGTCCAGCCCTCCACCGCCCGAAAACTGGCCCAGCGCAGGAGCCACAACATCGGGGTTCTGATCCGGGAAAAATACATGGATCAGTACGCCTCCTTCTACTGGCAGATGTACCAGCAGGCGACGCGCATCGCCGGAGAACGGGGGAGCTTTACCCTGCTGGAGGAAATTTCGCCCCGCATGGAGAAGGAGACCATTCTTCCCAGGCTCATCCTGGAAGCGAAGGTGGACGGCCTGCTCCTCATCGGCGATCTGGAGGACACCTATCGCACCGTCCTGGCCGCCCAGGGGATCCCCATTATGTATCTGGATTACGCGGACCGGGGCATGGACTGCGATGCCGTGATCTCCGACAGCTATTACGGCGCCGCACGGATGACGGATTATCTGATCTCCATGGGACACCGGGAGATCGGGTTCGTGGGCACTGTCCTTTCCACCCCCTCCATCACCGACCGCTATCTGGGGTATGTGAAGGCCTTGATGGAGAACGGCTTATCCGCCAATCCGGACTGGGTCATCGAGGACCGGAATCCCGCGGGAGACAGGATCGATGCGGAAAATTACCTGAAGCTTCCGGACCGGCTCCCCACCGCTTTTCTGTGCAATTGCGATGTGGCAGCAGGCATGTTGATCCGAAAGCTGGAAAATGCGGGGATCCGCGTGCCGGAAGATGTGTCCGTGGCAGGCTTTGACAATTTCGCTTACCCCGGCCTCTGCGATGTGGAGATCACCACCATCGATGTGAATCTGACCGAGATGTCCGGCCGCGCCGTGAACCGTCTCCTGGACCGTCTGGACGACCAGCCGTACTCCCGAGGGATCCATATCATTGAGGGCGCGTTGATCGAGAAAAAAAGTGTCAAAAAAATCTCGAAAAAGGGTTGACAGGATTTTTGTTTAGGTTATATTGAGATTAAAGTTAAGTTAATCGAGAGGCTAAATTTAGTCAAAACAAAACGGCGGACAGCCGACAATTGGCATTCAACAAGCACAAAACAAAAAAGGAGAAATCAAGATGCCCAACGTTAAGATGATCGCACCCGCATTGCCCAACATCCCCTGGCAGGAGAAGCCTGCAGGACTCAAAGGGGCACCCGTATGGAGATATACGGAGAATCCCATCATCCGCCGCAATCCCGTGGAGGGTGTGGCCCGTATCTTTAACAGCGCCGTTGTTCCCTATGAAGGCGCATTCATCGGTGTGTTCCGCGGTGAGCAGACCAACGGGATCCCCTACATCTACCTGGGACGCAGCAAGGACGGTATCAACTGGGAGTTCGATCCCAAGCCCATCCCCTTCAAGAACGAGAAGGGTGAGGACTTCATGCCGGTTTACGCTTACGACCCCCGCCTGGTGAAGGTGGAGGATACCTACTATGTGATCTGGTGCCAGGACTTTTTCGGCGCAGCCATCGGTATGGCCCGCACCACGGACTTCAAGACCTTTACCCGTCTGGAGAATCCGTTCCTGCCCTTCAACCGCAACGCAGTGCTCTTCCCCCGGAAGATCCATGGCAATTATGTCCTCATGAGCCGTCCTTCCGATTCCGGCCACACGCCCTTCGGTGATATCTTCCTCTCCGAGAGCCCTGACCTGACCTACTGGGGTAAGCACCGCCATGTCATGAGCCGCGGCAACGAGTGGTGGGAGTCCCTGAAGATCGGCGGCGGGGCTGCGCCCATTGAGACCAGCGAGGGCTGGCTGCTGTTCTACCACGGCGTCAGCGGCACCTGCAACGGCTACGTCTACTCCATCGGCGGCGCGATCCTGGACATCGACGAGCCCAGCAAAGTCCTGTACCGCTGCACCAATTTCCTGCTGACTCCCGAGGAGGACTACGAGGAGAGAGGCTTTGTGCCCAATGTCACCTTCCCCTGCGCAACCCTCCACGATCCCGAGAGCGGCAAGATCGCGATCTACTATGGCTGTGCGGACAGCTATGTTTCCATGGCCTTCACCACCATTGACGAGGTGGTTTCCTACATCAAGGAGCACAGCGTGACGAACGGAACCGATACGGAGCTTGGCATCCGCTAAGTGATAACGAAAAATCCTGCCCCCTTTCCGAGGGGGTATGGATTTTTCCTGCATTAACGGCATTTTATACATTTTGGGGTAATCAACATGAAAGAATTCGAGCAAATGGCAGCGGAGATGAAAGAGCATCTCCTGGGGCGACTGATCCCCTTCTGGAACGGACTGAAGGATGAGAAAAACGGGGGATTTTGCGGCTCTGTTTCCTATGACCTTTCCAGAGATTTCACGGCGGAAAAGGGCTGTATCCTGAACAGCCGCATCACCTGGTTCTATGCAAATGTGTACCTGCTTTATCGGGACGGACTGCTGAAGGCGGAGGATTTTGCCGCCCATGGTTACTCCGCGGACACCGTGCTGGAGATGGCACACCACGGATATCGTTTCCTGACGGAGCATTGCATCGACCGGGAGCGCGGCGGTATCTACTGGTCACTGAATGCCGACGGGACACCGCTGGACACCACCAAGCACACCTACAACCAGGCTTTTTGCATCTATGCACTGTCCTCCTACTATGATGCCACCGGAGACCGGGAGGCACTGAAACTGGCAAGGGAACTCATGGAGATCGTCGAGACCAGATGCACGGATGAGATCGGGTATCTGGAGGCCCTCACCATCGACTTTGCGCCGGAATCCAATGAGAAGCTTTCCGAGAACGGAGTCATGGCGGACAAGACCATGAACACCCTGCTCCATGTCTTTGAGGCCTACAGCGAGCTGTGCAGAGTGGACCGGGACGATACGGTAGTCTCCCATTTGCAGCGGATCCTGGGGATCTTCGGGGACAAGGTGTACAACCCGGCGCTGCACCGTCAGGAGGTTTTCTTCGACCGGGAGTACAATACCATCCTGGACCTGCACTCCTACGGTCACGACATCGAGACCGCATGGCTCATGGACAGGGGACTGGACATCCTGGGGCAGGAGGAACTCACGGAAAAAATGCGTCCCATCACCCGGGACCTGACATCACAGATCTTCAAAGTGGCCTTTGACGGCAGATCCCTTGCGGATGAATGTGACAGAGGCGTCGTAAATGAACACCGCATCTGGTGGGTGCAGGCGGAGAGCGTGCTGGGATTTGCCAACGGATTTCAGCGCGATCCGAAGCACCTGGAGTATCTGGATGCAGCCCTGGCCCAGTGGGATTTCATCAAGACCTGTGTGGTGGATGACCGTGCGGGATCCGAGTGGTTCTGGGAGGTGGATGCGGAAGGAAAGCCCTTCCCGGACCGCCCCATCGTGGAACCCTGGAAATGTCCTTACCACAACGGGCGCATGTGCATCGAGATGATCCGCAGAGCGGCACAGGCATAAAGATAATCAGCGAGAGGAGAATACATGATGATCCACGAAAAATATTATGAACTGCAGAAAAAGCAGGACGAGCTTCTGCGCAGAAAGAATGAAAAGAGCGATTTTTACAACGGGATTTATGACAGATATGTCAATCCTGTTCTGACCAGAGATCACCTCCCCATCCTCTGGCAGTATGATATCAACAAGGAAACCAACCCTTACTTCCAGGAGCGCCTGGGCATCAACGCCGTCATGAACTCCGGCGCTATCTATCTGAACGGGAAGTACTATCTGGTGGCCCGCATTGAGGGCAACGACCGGAAGTCCTTCTTCGGCGTGGCGGAGAGCGACAACGGCGTGGACGGTTTCCGCTTCTGGGACTATCCCATCCTCCTGGAGGATGTCTGCCCCGAGGAGACCAATGTCTATGACATGCGCCTGACGCAGCATGAGGATGGCTGGATCTACGGCGTCTTCTGTTCCGAGAGCAAGGATACCTCCACCTCCGACCTCTCCGCAGCAGTGGCAGCCGCAGGCATCGTCCGGACGAAGGACCTGAAGACCTGGGAGCGGCTGGACAATCTGAAGACCCTCCGTTCTCCCCAGCAGCGCAATGTGGTGCTGCATCCCGAGTTTGTGGACGGAAAATACGCCTTCTACACCCGCCCCATGGATGACTTTATCGAGACCGGCAGCGGCGGCGGTGTGGGCTTCGGCCTGTGTGAGGACATCACCCACGCGGTGATCGACGAGGAGCGCATGACCTCCCTGCGAAAGTACCATACCATCACTGAGGCGAAAAACGGTGCCGGCGCCCCTCCCATCAAGACGGAGAAGGGCTGGATCCATATCGCACACGGTGTCCGCAATACCGCGGCAGGACTCCGCTATGTCATCTATGCCTTCGCAACGGATCTGAAGGATCCCGCCAGGGTCATCGCAGAGCCCTCCGGACTCCTCATCGGACCCAGAGGACAGGAGCGCGTGGGCGACGTGAGCAACGTGGTCTTCACCAACGGCGCCGTGGTCAACGAGAAGGGGGAGGTCTATATCTACTACGCTTCCTCCGATACCAGACTCCACGTGGCAGTGACGGATTTGGGCCGCCTTACCGACTATGTGTTTAACACCCCCGCAGATCCCGGCAGAAGCGTCCTGTGCGTACAGCAGCGCTGCGATCTGATCCGGAAAAACCTGGAGCTTCTGGGGAAGTAAGGAATTGAGCGGATCCCCGGAGAGCCGGAAGGAGCGCAGTGGCCATCCGGCATGAGACGGATCTGACCGGGCGGGCCCGGATCACGGATGCCCGACAGGACAGGTCTCCGGCAGACAAGTGACAGAAAACGGAAGAAAAAGCGACAGAAAAAACGGCAGAAGGAACGGAGGAAATGCAGATGCATCCGCAGATTGAATATGACAGAGGCGTCGTAAATAAAGGCGACAGAAGGGCAGTGGCTGCAGTGATGCGGCGTGCCATGGCAGGAGAAGACCTGACACTGGCCTTTCTGGGAGGTTCCATCACCCAGGGAAGTCTTGCAAGCAAGCCGGAGCTTTGCTATGCATACCGGGTCTTTGACTGGTGGGTGAAGACTTTCCCCAAGGCACATTTTACCTTCGTTAACGCAGGCATCGGCGCCACCGATTCCCAGTTTGGCTGTGCCAGAGTGCAGGAGGACGTGCTGGTATACCATCCTGATTACGTGTCCGTGGAATACGCGGTGAACGACAGCGCAACGCCCCATTTTTGCGAGACTTTCGAAGGCGTAATCCGGCAGATCCTGGAGGCGGAAAATGCCCCCGCTTTGACGGTGATGTACAATGTGTGTTATGATAACGGGTCCAGTGCAGAGCTTCAGCACAGCAAGGTGGTGAGACACTACGACCTGCCTGCGGTGAGCATGCGGACCACCATTTATCCGGAGCTTCTGGCGGGACGGATCGAGAATCGGGAGATCACGCCCGACGACCTCCACCCCAACGATCCCGGACATGAGCTGGTGGCGAGCGTCATCATCTACATGCTGGAGGAGATCCGGAAAGAGCTGGTAGAGGAGAAGTGCGCCGGAGACGGCTATAAGTGCGTAGACGGCGAGGGCTCCGCAGCTGGAGGATCCACGGCTTCCCAAAAGGCCGCACCCAATGGCCCCGAACTCCCCACGCCGCTGACTGCCAACACCTATCAGAACAGTCGTCGATTCCGGAACGACAGTGATGTGGTAAAGGAATGCGCAGGCTTTACGGCGGATGTCACGCCCCAGGAGCACATCACGGAGATCTTCCGCAAGGGCTGGACCGCTACAGAGCAGGGAAGCAAAATCGTGTTTGAAGTCTCCGGTTCCAACCTGGCGGTGCAATACCGCAAAACCATGCAACTTCCTGCACCGATTGCTACCGTAATTATTGACGGTGATGTCACAAAGCCCATCACATTGGATGCGAATTTCGATGAGACCTGGGGAGACAAGCTGGTGCTGGATACCCTCATGGAGGGCGGCTCTGCGGGAGAGCATACCGTGGAGATCACCCTGACAGAAACCCATCCCGAGGACAAACTCCCTTTCTACCTGGTGAGCATCATCGCATCGGGAGCGGAGAGTTAATCTAAAGAAATGCAGTAAAGGAAAGACAAAGACCTATGGAAACAGAACAGATCATTCGCTTGCAACCCACGTTTTCTCATACCATTTGGGGCGGCACCAGACTTAGAGAGGATTACGGCTATCAGGAACCCGGCGACGACATCGGAGAATGCTGGGGCATCTCCGCCCATCCCAGCGGAGACGACACCGTTTCGGGCGGTCCCTATGACGGCAAAAAGCTCAGCGCCCTCTGGGCAGAGCACCGGGAGCTCTTCGGAAATGCGGAAGGAGACCGGTTCCCTCTGCTGGTGAAGATCATTGACGCCAAGGCGGATCTGAGCATTCAGGTGCATCCCGATGATGCCTACGCAGGCGTTCACGAGAACGGATCCCTGGGCAAAACCGAGTGCTGGTACGTGCTGGACTGCCCCGAGGACGGTACCCTGGTGGTGGGGCACAATGCGCAGACCAAAGAGGAACTGGAGTCCATGATCCGGGGCGGCAGATGGAACGATTTCATCCGCGAGATTCCTGTGAAGAAAGGGGACTTTATACAGATCGATCCCGGCACCGTCCATGCCATCAAAGGCGGCGTCATGGTGCTGGAGACCCAGCAGAGCAGTGATATCACTTATCGCGTGTACGACTATGACAGACTGCAGAACGGTAAGCCCCGTCAGCTCCATATCGAGCAGAGCCTGGACGTAATCCGGGTCCCTGCGGCATCCCCTGAGGATTCCGTGCTCCACGCAGCGGGCGGAGCGGCAGGCACTGTGACCGAGCTCATCGCATGTCCTTTTTATACCGTATCAAAGGTGATCGTAAAGGGACCTCTGACTATGGCCGGAGACCCGCATTTCCTGAATATGAGCATCTATGAGGGCGAGGGTTCTGTTCTGGGGACCAACGTGAAAAAAGGCGACCATCTGATCCTCACCGCAGCGGCGAAGGAGATCACCATGGATGGAGCGTTTGAAGCCATCATTTCCCATATCTGATCTATGTAAACCAAACTCCCGCAGGTGATGCGGGAGTTTTTGCTTGCCCTTTTTTTCGATTTTCCATTTGCAGGTTCGAGTGTATAATGGTGGAGTAAGAACAGATCGGATCAGCAGCACCGCTGATCCGGGAGAAAAAGCAATACGGAGGTGTTCCAATGAGCGATGTGGATGAAGTATTGGAGCTGATCGAGCAGCAGATGAACAGCGGCGTGAGCCGCCTGAAGGTACAGGCCTCCGATGAACTGGCGTCCGGCAAAAGCGAGCGGGCCTATCATCTGGGCAGATGCGACGTGGGCAGTCCCTGGGCGAAAGGCACCGTGCGCAATTGCGATGCCATTGATATGGTCCTGGATCTGAACGCGGAACCACAGCAGAAGTTTTCGGACTGGGACGTATAGGAACAAGCGAAAGTCAGTGGGAGACCACGAGAATCATGCTACGGAGATAAGAATGCTTTCAGACAAGGCAGGAAAAAATCTGAACACCTACGTGCCGGATTACGTGATCTTTGACCTGGAGACCACCGGTGTGAACTGTGGTACGGATCAGGTCATCGAGATCTCGGCCGTGAAGGTGGCGGGAGGCTTAGTGGTGGAGGAGTTCTCCACCCTGGTAAATCCCGGCTTTCACATTCCCTACCCGGCAACCATGGTCAACGGCATCACGGACGACATGGTATCGGACAGTCCCGATTTTCGGCAGGCTTTTACCGACTTTCTGGCCTTTGCGGGGGATGCGGTGCTGGTGGGACACAACATCCGGCGCTTTGATCTGAAGTTCCTCTACCGGGATGCGGAAGTTTTCTGGGGGCAGACGGTGGGGAATGACTTCATCGATACCCTGGACATCGCAAAAGCGTATCTGCCGGAGATGAAGCACCACACCCTGTCGGATCTGGCACAGCGCTACGGCATCTGCACCGACGGGGCCCACAGAGCCCTGGCGGACTGCCGCATGAACCAGCAGGTGTTTGAACACCTGAAAGAGGAGATGGCACATCCTTCCGAAGCGGCCCGGGCCGTGAAAAAATGCCCGAAATGCGGGAGCCTCCTAAAGCGCAGGAACGGGAGATACGGTGAGTTCTGGGGATGCACCGGATACCCGGAATGCAGATATACAGAGAACATTTCATCCGGCTTTTGAGGGGAGAGATAATGGGAACCGAAAAGATTCACGTATTTACACAAAACAGCATCCGCATCGAGGACAGTGGCAGGGTGATCTACATCGACCCTTTCCGGATGACGGAGGAGCCTCACGATGCAACCTTTGTCCTGATCACCCATGACCATTACGATCATTTTTCGCCCGAGGACATTGCGAAGGTGGCTACGAAAGATACGGTCATGGTGGTCCCGGAAGCGATGGCGGGGAAGGCGGAGCAGGTCAGCGACCTGGTCGGCTGCATCACTACCGTGCGCCCCGGGATCTGCTGCGAGATCGACGGCCTGGAGCTGGAGACGGTGCCTGCCTACAACCTTCTGAAACCTTTTCATCCCAGGAGCGCAGGCTGGGTCGGATATATCCTGGTGCTGCCGGAGGAGCGGATCTATATCGCAGGTGACACGGATGTCACAAAGGAGGCAAAAGCGGTCCGTTGTGATATCGCCCTGGTGCCCGCCGGCGGGACCTATACCATGGATGCAAAGCAGGCGGCGGATCTGATCAATCAGATGCAGCCAAAGACAGCCATTCCCGTGCACTACGGCAGCGTGGTGGGGAAGGCGAGCGACGGGGAGATCTTTGCAGCGAATGTGAAGGCACCGGTGCAGGTAGAGATCCGGATCGGATAGATCGACATCGGGGGGAAGACATGGATTTAAGCAATGTGTACTTTGTCACGGGGACGGCCTATGCAGGCAAGTCCACCGTGGTAAAGGCTTTGGCTGAAAAATATGATGGGATAGCCTGTCGGGAGAATTACCACGAAGTACTGATGGAGGGGCTGGACAAAAACGAGTTCCCGAACCTGGCCTATACCAGGGATCTGGAGGACTGGCACGATTTTGTCCGTCGTACGCCCGATGAGTACGAAGCCTGGGTGAAGGGCGTCTCTCTGGAGTGTGAGAAGCTGGAACTGCAGCTCCTGGATCAGATCAGTGAGCAGGGGAAGCCCGTTTTCGTGGATACCAATATTTCCCTGGAGACGCTGCGGAAGATCACGGATGTGCACCATGTGCTGGTGATGATCGCAAATCCGGAACTGTCCGTGAGCCGCTTTTTTGACAGGCCGGACAGTGAGAAGCAGTTTCTCTATCAGCTGATGCTGGAGGAGCCGGAACCGGAAAAGGCGCTGGAGAACTTCCGCCACTGCCTGGAGCGGATCAACTCCGACGATACGTTTTATAATTTCCTTCATTCCGGATTTACCGTGGTAATGCGGGATGAGGAGCGCTCTCCCGAGCAGACCCTGCAGCTGGCAGAGATTGCCTTCGGCCTGGAGGGATGATCGCCGCCCGACAGGAGAAAAACGCTTTTCAAAAAGATGCAAAAGGATCGGATGGGAATGTCAAAGAAAATCACAATGGCAGATATTGCGGCAGAACTGGGGATCAGCACGGTAACGGTGTCCAAGGCGCTGTCGGGACAAAAGGGCGTGGGCGAGGAGATGCGCCGCAGGATTATCGACCTTGCCAATGAGTGGGGATATCAGAAAAATCCTGCGCCCCAGGATGGGGAAAACTACAAGATCGGTGTGCTGATCGGCTCGCGCTACATCAGCAGGGTGGACTCTTTTTACGGACATATGTACCAGCTTTTTTCCGCGAAGGCCGCCACCGCCGGATCCTTTACCATGCTGGAGGTGCTGAGCGACGAGGATGAGAAGGACCTGGTCTATCCCAGGCTCATCGGCGACGGTACCGTGGATGCGGTAGTCATCATCGGCGCCTTAAGCGAAGAGTACCTGGATATGCTGGACGAGCAGATGCGGACCCCCTCCTTTTATCTGGATTTTGCGGACAGAAAGCGGAACAAGGATTCCGTCATCTCCGAGAATTACTATGGCGCATACATCCTGACCAATTATCTCTTCGATATGGGCCATACCGACATCGGCTATGTGGGGACGGTCCTGTCCAATCCCTCCATCACCGACCGGTATCTGGGATATGTCAGGGCCCTGATGGAGCACGGGATTGAGGTCAACCGGGACTGGGTTCTGAACGATCGCAGCATCGACAATGACAGGGTGGATATCGAGAAAAATCTGGTGCTGCCCAAGGGCAAGCTTCCCACCGCCTTTGTATGCAATTGTGACCTGGCAGCCAACCGGTTCATGCAATACCTGAAAAACAGAGGCTACCGGGTGCCGGAGGACATCTCCCTGGTGGGATACGATGATTTCGTCTTCGCAGAAGGCGCCTCCGTGGGAATCACCACCTACAAGGTGGATATGGATGAGATGGTATCCAGGACTTTGCGGCGGATCACCCACGTTCTCAGAGGAGAAAAATACCGCGGCGGCCTCAGCATTGTGGAAGGCTATCTGATCAAGCGGGACAGTGTAAAGGATCTGACGAAGAGACAGGGTAACAAAGTAAAGTAAAAAGGCTAACAAATTCATTTTTAGCTAAAAACCAAAGCGCCCGCGAAAGTGGGCGCTTTTCATTATTTTAGGCAACTTGTCAAAGGGAAATTCCTCCCAAAAACAAGTTGCCATTTTTGTTGATTAAGTAGAAGTTAGGTAAATTATTAGTTAACCTATTGAAAAAATATTAAGTAGTTATAAAATAATAATTACCTAAACAAAGCCTTACAAGAGAAGGAGGAAAACATGAAAAAGAAAAAATTGCTTGCTTTGTTCACAGCCATCGTCATGGCAGTCGCACTGCCCGGATGTGGTTCCGGAGCAGACGACAGCGCAGCCGGGACCGGAAGTGACGCCGGTGCTCAGACCGAGAGCACGGGATCTGCCGCTTCCGCAGACAGCACCGCTTCTGCAGACAGCACTGCTGCAGCGGAAGGCCCCCTGTCTTACACGACGCTGAACCTGGAGGACCATACGGACCTGACCGCATCCATCAAGTTCCTGCACCACAAGACCGACCGTGAGGCTGACGGCACCATGGCTGCCATGATCGCCGAGTTTAACAAGACCTATCCCGGCATCACCGTGACCACTGAGGCAGTGACCGATTACGCCGAGGATTCCCTGCTCCGCCTCTCTACCGGCGACTGGGGCGACATCATGTTCATCCCTGCTGTGGACAAGACGGATCTTTCCACCTACTTCATGCCTCTGGACACGCTGGACAATCTGTCCCAGTACCTGAACTTTGTTGACTCCTGGGAGTACGACGGCAACTGCTACGGTATCCCCTACATGGCAAACGCACAGGGCGTGCTGTATAACAAGGCTGTTTTCGCACAGGCAGGGATCACTGCACTGCCCACCACCCCCGATGAGCTCATCGCGGATCTGCAGCTGATCAAGGACAACACCGACGCCATCCCTCTCTATACCAACTATGCTGCAGGCTGGACCATGGGCGCATGGGATGCCTATGTGGGAAGCGTATCCAACGGCGACAACACGTACATGAACCAGAAACTGGTCCACACCGCTGAGCCCTTCAAGGATCCCGGCGACGGAACCGGCGCCTACAGTGTCTACAAGATCCTCTTTGACGCAGTGGCACAGGGCCTGATCGAGGACGACTACACCACCACCGACTGGGAGGGCTGCAAGGGCATGCTCAACAGAGGCGAGATCGGTGTCATGGTCCTGGGCTCCTGGGCATATGCACAGATGCAGGAAGCTGGTGACAAGCCTGAGGATGTGGGCTACATGCCCTTCCCCATCACCGTGGGCGGAACTCAGTATGTCAGCGCCGGCGGCGACTACAACTACTGCATCAATGTAAACGCATCCGATGAGAACAAGCTGGCTTCCCTGATCTTTGTAAAGTGGATGGTAGAGAAGTCCGGCTGGTGCTTCAACGAGGGTGGCTACACCGTCGTCAAGGGCGGCGAGAATCCTGACATGTATGCGGCGTTCAACGGCTGCGAGGTTCTGTCCGACCAGCCTGCACTGGCAGGAGAAGAGACTTTCCTGAACGACATGAATGCCGAGTCCGAGCTGTCCATCAACGCCGGCGGCAACGACAAGGTGCAGCGGATCGTGGAGGCTGCGGCTACCGGGTCCGAGACCTTTGACGATATCATGGCCGACTGGAACCGGAAGTGGCAGGACGCACAGAAGGAACTGGGTATCGAAGTACTTTACTGATCTGACTTTCTTCAGGGCCGGGAAGAAGGGAATTCTTCCCGGCCTTTTATCACCCGCTACGGATGGGAGCAACGGATATGAAAAAGAAAAGGACCCCGGGACAATGGCTGAGGAGCCGGGACGGACAGAAAACGCTTGTGATGATCGCCTTTATGATCGTCCCCCTCTTACTGCTTTTTGTCTTTACCTATCTGCCCTTCGGACAGATGTTCGGCTTTAGTTTTTACAACATGAAATACGTGGGGGAGCGAAAGTTCGTCGGCTTCAAAAACTATCTCAAGGTATTCGAAAGGGATGACTGCTTCGGTGCGCTGAAGCTGAGCCTGTACTATATGCTGGGATCGGTGGTGCAGCTGGCCATCGCGCTGTACCTGGCGACGATCCTCAGCTTTAAAGTGAAGGGATCCGCGATTTTTAAGGGCTTTATGTTTTTCCCTTTTCTGATCAACGGTATCGCCATCGGATTTATCTTCAAGTTCTTCTATACCAGGGGATTCGTGTTTGACACGGTCCTCCAGTGGTGCGGTTTTCAGCTGGACAATCTTCCCTACTGGCTGAAGGATCAGCGGATCAACAATTTCTCCCTGGTGGGAACCTCCGTCTGGCGGTATTTCGGGCAGAACATGGTCCTGTTCATCGGCGCCATCATGTCCGTGGACCAGGAGCTCTACGAGGCGGCGATGCTGGACGGTGCGAACCGGTTCCAGCAGTTCAAATACATCATCCTGCCCGGGATCAAGACCATCGTGACCTTAAATGTGATCCTGTCCATCACGGGCTCCTTAAGCGCCTTCGAGCCTCCCTTTGTCATCACCGACGGTGCCAACGGGACGGGGACTTACTTTATCGTCATGCATCAGATCGCGCACACGCAGCAAAAAGTGGGCCTGGCCTCTGCCATGGCCATCATTCTGCTGCTGATCATCTTCCTGGCGACGCTCCTGCAGAAGCTGTTCTTTAAATATGTGTTCCGCAGTGCGGAGGATGAGGATCCGAGAGCGGCAAAAAAGCGGGAGAGAGCCATCGCAAGGATTGCAAAGAAGCGCGCGGGATCAGCGCAGGCCGGAGGTTGACAGATGGAAGGAATGAAAAAGGCGGGAAGATCGTGTCTTACGGTCTTAAAATATTTCTCTTTGGTATTTTTCTCCTTTGCGGCGGTGTTGCCTGTGGTATCCTGCGTGATCACCGCCTTCAAAACGGATGAGGAATACCAGACCACCAATGTGATGACGCTGCCGAAGAGCTGGCTGAACTTTACGAATTTTACGGAAGCGTTTCAAAAGGCAGGCATGGGGAGGGCGTTTGTGAACTCCTTCATCATCCTGGTCTGCGTTCTGTTTTTCTCGGTCATCATCGGGACACAGCTGGCATATGTGCTGAACCGGTTCCATTTTTTCGGAAACAAGATCATCCGGGCTCTGTTCCTTTTTGCGTCCCAGCTTCCCGGCGTCGCCATGCAGATCGCGGTGTACGAGATTATGTACGGGCTGGGATTCATCAATTCCCTCCTGGGTTACATTATCATGATGTGCGGAACGGATATCATTTCCATCTATATCTATATCCAGTTTTTTGAGAACATCGACTACTCTCTGGACGAATCCGCCATCATCGACGGCGCCAGCTATTTTACGATCTTTTACAGGGTGCTCTTCCCGCTCCTTAAGCCGGCCATCGTCACCAGCTGCATTCTGAAGGGCGTGGGCACCTATAACGAGTACTATTGCGCTTCCCTGTACCTGCAGGACAAAAAGAAATACGCCACGGTAGCTACCTCTCTCTACACCTTCGTGGGTCCTCTGGGAAGCAAGTACAATCTGATCTGCGCGGGGGTGATCATTTCCCTCCTCCCCGCGCTGATCGTCTTTATCCTCTGCCAGAAGCAGATCTATTCCGGGCTGACGGCAGGTGCGGTGAAGGGATGACCGGGGGGATCTTTTGTCCAAAGGAATAGCGAAAGCAGGCAGCGGGCTGATGGGCCCGCTGTTTTTTTGTGCAAAAAAACTGTCGGAAAGCATTTGGGAAAGGAACGCCCGGTGTTTGCAGGGTGTTCGAAAGGCGTGCGATAAGGAAAGGGTTATCACGGGCGATAGTTTTTTGGGATTTTTCAGACTTCGGGTTAGCTGATATGATAATCAAAATTTTAATTGAGAATCAAATGATCCCTTCATTTTAACGAAAGAGAGGAGCACATTATGGGAAAACTTTTTACATCGGAATCGGTAACTGAGGGACATCCTGACAAGATCGCGGATCAGATCTCGGATGCGATCCTGGACGCACTGCTGGCCCGGGACCCCTACGCGAGAGTCGCAGCGGAGACCACGGTAGCCACCGGCCTGGCACTGGTGGTGGGAGAGATCACCACCAAGGCTTATGTGGACATCGCCAAGGTGGCGCGGCAGACCATCCGGGACATCGGCTATGTCAACAATGTGGACGGATACAATGCGGATTCCATCGCCGTCCTGACCTCCATCGACGAACAGTCCGCTGACATCGCGCTGGGTGTGGACAAGGCCTTTGAGTCCAAGCAGGAAGGCGCAACCGAGGACTTCGGCACCGGCGCAGGCGACCAGGGCATCATCTTCGGATATGCCACCGACGAGACCCCCGAATTCCTGCCTCCCGCCATTTCCTTCGCCCACAGACTCACGAGACAGCTGACGAAGGTCAGAAAGGACGGCACCCTGCCCTACTTAAGACCCGACGGAAAATCCCAGGTGACGGTGGAATTTGCCGAGGACGGGCAGACCGTCAAGCGGATCCACACCATCGTGATCTCCACCCAGCATGCGGAGGAGGCATCCCTGGAGCAGATCCGGAAGGATGTGATCGAGCAGGTGATCCGCCCTGTGATCCCGGCAGAGCTCCTGGACGATGACACCATCATCTATGTGAATCCCACCGGGCGTTTCGTCATCGGCGGCCCCCAGGGGGATGCGGGACTCACCGGCAGAAAGATCATCGTGGACACCTACGGCGGAACCGGCAGACACGGCGGCGGTGCTTTCTCCGGCAAGGATCCCACAAAGGTGGACCGTTCCGCAGCCTATGCGGCCAGATGGGTGGCCAAGAACCTGGTGGCAGCAGGGGCGGCAAAGAGAGTGGAGGTGGAGCTGGCCTACGCCATCGGCGTGGCAAAGCCCGTTTCGATCTCCGTGGATACCTTCGGCACCGGCACTGTATCCGATGAGCGGATCACCGAGATCATCGATCAGGTCTTTGACCTGCGTCCCGCAGCCATTATCAGCGCCCTGGATCTGCGCAGACCCATCTACAAGCAGACCGCGGCCTACGGACACTTCGGCAGGACCGACCTGGATCTGCCCTGGGAAGCACTGAACAAAGTGGATGAGATTAAAAAGTACCTGTAAATGCGGAGGAACGAAACATGGAAAAACCAAAGGCAAGAGATCCGCAGTGGAGAGAAAAAGAGCCATCCTACAAGGAAGTGGTGGCCAGATACCCTGATCTGCCCGCCACCTGGATCCTGAAGGCGGACCTGCAGCGGCGCGGCCTTTACTATACGGAGGCTGCCACCCGGAAGATCGATCCCGCCATTCATGCCACCAACAGCGATGTGGCCACGGGCTTCCGGGAAAACAGAGACTATGTACCGGAGGGCCTGATCTGGAAGGACGGCTCCTACCTGATCGCCAATTTTGATTTTGACCAGAAACAGCCCGCCAGAGATCCCTATACCATCGATGTGGTGAACGACCGGATCGTGGTGGTGGACGAGGACGAGGTACTGGAGGAGATCGAGGGCTTCTGGGAGAAGCCGGACTTCTATGATAAAAAAGCCTCCAACGGAGAGCCCTTACGCAAGTATGTCCAGGCCAGACCCCAGCGGCTGGACATCTCCATGAACCATTACTGTCACTTCTGGGATGAGCCCGGGGAGGGCTGCAAATACTGCCCCTTAAGTCCCTCCTATCTGGCGGCGGGGAAGAAAGAGGAGCGCTACGATTTCCGGTATGTGAAAGAGGCACTCACGGAAGCGGTAAAGCAAAAGGGCCGTTTTTCCGCCATCATGCTCACCGGCGGATCCCAGCTTTCCGGGTCGGAGCTCCTGGACGATGAGCTGGAAGGATACCTGGCGCTGCTGAAGATCATCGGAGAGATCTTTGACGGAGACAGAGTCCCCACCCAGCTGATCTCCTCCGCCTTTAACGAGCGCCAGCTGGAGCGCCTGAAAAATGAGACAAAGTTGCTGACTTACACCACGGACATCGAGGTCCTGAACAAAGAGAAATTCGAGTGGATCTGTCCCGGCAAGGCCAGACACATCGGATACGACGAGTGGAAGCGGAGGCTCTTTGCCGCAGTGGACATCTTCGGAAAAGGAAATGTCTCCTCCGGCGTGGTGCTGGGAGTCGAGCTGGCCGAGGGAAAAGGATTTACCGATGAGGACGAAGCCTTTCGGGCGGTGACGGAGGAGGCAGAGAGCATCATCTCCCACGGCATCGCGCTGGCGGCCAACATCTGGAGACCCGCGCCCAAGTCCATCCTGCAAAACGGCAAAGCCGCATCCCTGGACTATTTTGTCCGGACCTACCGGGAGTTTGACAGACTGCAGCACAAATACTGTCCCAACCCCTACACGGATGATTTCCGCAGATGCGGGGCACATGTGGGACTGGATCTGATGAGAGTGTAGGTGAGGATATGGCAGAGATAAGCAGAGAATTAGCGGATATCATCAATGACAAAGAGAGCCTGAAGGTCATCGCAACGACGGATGCCCAGGGAAATCCTCATGTGGTGTTCAAGGGAACGCTGCACACGGAAGGGCAGGATCTGGTGTTTTACGACCTGCTGCAGAGCTCTCAGGTCAACAAAAATCTGGTTTCTTCCATTTGGTTTGGGAGAAAGGTAGCGATCAACATTCTGGCGAAGGATAAAAGGAGCTTTCTGATCACGGCAAAGCCCCGCAGGAGCGTTACCGCGGGCCGCGTCTTTGAAGAGGTCTATGCCTCGTTAAAAGACAGGAATCCCGACGGTGATCTGAATGCCATCTGGTATCTGGAGCCGGAGCACATTGAAGAAAAAACATTTGCGGTCCGGAGAGCGGAGGAGGAAGCGGCTTTCCCCATCTTAAAGCATTTGGACCGGCTGGTTAAGGAGGAGAGATCATGAAAAAATGGAACAGACTGGCAGCAGGCATATTGGTAGCGGCATTGGGCGCAGGACTGCTTACGGGTTGCGGAAGTGATGCTTCCACCGCCTCTGCGGCTTCCGCCGGGAAAGAGGCGGAAAGCGCAGATACCTCCGGGGCTGCGGCCGCACCCGAGGCGGACAAGGCAGAAGCACCCGCTGAGGCAGTGACCATCCGTGTGGCGGATTTCCACAATGCCATCTGGAATGCCCAGTTCATCGTGGCTTATCAGAGCGGCATTTTCGATGAAGTTTTTGCGGGAGACAATGTCACCCTGGATGTGGCGACCTTCGCCAACGGGCCTGCGGTAAACGAGGCTTTCATCGCAGGTGAGGTGGATATCGTCAACGGCATCGGCGACCAGCCCATCATCGCAGGCGCCGCAAACGGTGTGGGCACCAGAGTCCTGGCACTGGTGGCCAAGCAGGAGAAGAACATCGGCATCGTGGCCAAGGCGGATTCCGGCATCGTAAAGCCGGAGGATCTGCGGGGCAAGCGCATCGGCGTCTACATCGGCACCTATGTGCACAAGTCCCTCATCGGCATCCTGGGAGATTACGGGATCTCTGCGGATGATGCGGAGATCGTCAACATCGCCACCATCAGTGACGCGGATGCGGCATTTGCCACCGGTGATATCGATGCCTACCTTTCCATGAACGCTGAGTATGTCAACAAAAATGTGGCAAGCGGCGAGTTTGTGGAGGTGACCGATCTGACGGGACATCCCGCCTACAGCTATATCGTGGCTTCCAATGACTTTGTGACCAGGTACCCGGAAGTGACTCAGAAGTTCCTGAATGCGCTGCAAAAGGGACAGGAGCTCATCGACGCCGACAGAGAAAAGGCATACGAGCTCATCGTTCAGTACTCCGAGTTTGAGCCCGATTTCGTGAAGGGTACCCTGGATCAGGCCGGAATCGAGTTCGATCTCTCCGAGGACAGCGTGCAGAACCTCCATGCGACCTACGACTTCATGCACGATTTTGAGATGATCAGCACGGAGCTCACGTCCGAGGAGATCGATGCCCATATCGACAGAACCTTCATCGATGCGGTGGCAAAGTAAGGAGGGCGTAAGATGAGCCGAAACAGTGAGAACGGGTGGCGTTCCAAAGAGCTGCCCTACGATCAGGTGATCGAAAAATATCCGGAGATCCCGCCCATCGTAGCGCTGAAGATCGACGTGAGCAGGCGGGGAATCCATTACACGCAGGCGGCTTTGGACCGGGTAGATCCGGATAAGCACCATGTGGAGCCCTACAATTACATGATCGGTCATGGCAAAAACGCAGCCCCCATCGGTCTCTTTCTGCGGGACGGCTCCGTGATCTGCCAGGGAGATACCCCGGACTACTCCAAGGCGTATCGTGATCCCTACACCCTGGACGTGGTGGACGGCAGGCTGGTGCTGACAGATGAGGAGATCGGCAAGGTCTACGAGGAGGTCACCTTCTGGGACCGCCCGGATTTCTATGACAAAAAGACCTCCAACGGGACCCCCATGTGTCTGGTGGCTTCCGCCAGGCCCCAGCGGATCACCATCGCGCCCCAGACCAAATGCCATTTCTGGGATACCCCCGGGGAAGGGTGCAAGTATTGCGCCCTCTTTTCCGCCCACAGATCCAAGGATGATGAGGGTGAGATCCGGGATGAGAAGTGGTTTCAGGATGTGGAGGAGACCACCCGGGAAGCCCTGAAGGAAAAGGGCCGCTATTGCTCCTTCCATATGACCGCAGGCTCCACCCTTAGCGGCGCGGAGATCTTTGACGACGAGGTGGACCTGTACATCAAGACCCTCCATGCGGCGGAGAAGGCCTTCAAGACGGAGAAATTCCCCGTCAAGCTGGTGGCCAGCGCTTTTTCCAAAAAGCAGCTGCAGCGGATGTATGACGAGACTGCCATTACCACCTATACCACGGACCTGGAGGTCTTAAACCCGGAACTCTTCAAATGGATCTGTCCCGGAAAATCCAGACTGGTGGGCTACGAAGAGTGGAAGCACAGACTCTACGATGCGGTGGAGATCTTCGGAAGAGGCAATGTGGACTGCGGCATCGTGGGCGGCGTGGAAACGGCGCAGCCCAACGGTTTTGCCGATGAGGATGAGGCTCTGGCAGCGGTGCTGGCGGAAGCAGAGGAGATGGGCCGCCATGGCGTCAGCTTTGCGGACTGTGTCTGGAACGCGCTGCCCGGCTCCATGTTCGTCAATCAGAAGACACCTTCTCTGGAATACTATGTGAAGCTGGCATTGGGTCTGGCGGAGGTCAGACGGAAGAACGGCCTGAAGATCTATACGGACGATTATCGCAGATGCGGTAACCATCCCAACACGGATCTGGCCAGGATCGATTAGGGGTGAGAAACTATGGGAAATGTGAAGATCAGTCAGGAGATCATTGATGCCATCAATGATCCGGGCAGCATCAAGGTGCTGGCATCCATCTCCAGGACCGGAGAACTCCATGTGGTGCCCAAAGGCACCATCACCGTAAACGAGGAGGGAAACATCCGGTACTATGAGCTGCTGGAGGGATCCCAGACCAATAAGAACGTGACCTTTGCCTTGTGGTTCGGTCGCAAGATCGCCATCAACATCATCACCCCGGATCGCCGGAGCTATCAGATCAAGGGGATCCCGGTAAAAAGCCTGGTGGCGGGCAAGGAGTATCAGAAGCATTACGAGCGTGCAATGGAGCTGATCCCGGACAGCGACCTGGCAGCGGTCTACGAGATCGAGCTCACGGATGTTCGGGAGGAGAGCTACCCTGTCCGCTTTGCGGAGGAAGCCCGGGACAACCCGCTGTATATCCATTTGGACAAGCTCGCCGGGCAGGCGTGAGGAAAGACAGAGATGAACAAGGCGAAAAATAAGTATCTATCCTTTTTTCAGATCATCATAGCGCCGGTTTTTGTGCTGCTTTTGTGGCTGGCGGTCACCGAAGCGGGAGTGGTCAATACCAACATCCTGCCCTCCCCCGTAAAGGTGGTGAAGACCTTTGGCGCTCTGATCGAAAGCGGCAAGCTATGGAAGAATCTGTCCACCAGCTTTTTTAGAGTGCTGAAGGGCTTTGCCCTGGGCGCCGTATCCGGGATCTTCATCGGAACGGCCATGGGTCTGTCCGGAAGCATGAACAAGATCCTGTCCTCGCTGGTAGGGATCCTCAGACCGATCCCCATGATTGCCTGGATTCCCATGCTGATCCTGTGGCTGGGCATCGGTGAGAAATCCAAGGTGGCGGTGATCTTTATCGGAACCTTCTGGCCCGTGCTGCTCAATACCATCACGGGGATCCTGTCCGTGGACGGAAAGCTCTTGGAAGTCGCCACCGTACTGGAAAAAAGCCGGCTGGAGGTCCTGGGGAAGGTGGTCATGCCTTCTGCCACTCCCTCCATCATCACCGGGGTGCGGCTGGGCTTCGGCACTGCCTGGACCTGCGTGGTGGCGGCAGAGATGATCGCCGCCTCCTCCGGCATCGGTTACATGATCACCTACGCTCGGGAGCTGTCCCAGCCGGACGTGGTGCTGGCAGGCGTGTTTACCATCGGCATCGTGGGACTGCTGATCGATGCGGGACTGCTGCGGCTGCAAAAGAAGCTGCTACGGTGGAATTATCTCAGGGACGAAAGGAAGTAGCCCTATGGAAGCGGGAAATGCAAAGAGGAACAAAGAATTACAGATCCGGCATGTGTATAAGAGCTTCCGGGTGGATGCCGAAAACCTGGAGGTGCTGCGGGATGTGAACCTGGAGATCGGGGAAGGGGAATTTGTCAGCATTGTGGGTTTTTCCGGCTGCGGAAAAAGCACCCTCCTCCGGCTCATCATGGGCCTGGATCCGGTGACGGAAGGCCAGATCTCCATCGGTGAAAATGAGGTGAAAAAGCCCAGCCGTGAGGTGGGCATGGTCTTTCAGGAGGCCAGGCTTTTCCCCTGGAGCAGTATCGCGAAAAACGTGGAATTCGGCATCTCCGATAAGTCCCTCAGCAAGCAGGAGAAAAAGGAGATGACCCGGAAGTATCTGGAGCTGGTGAAGCTGAATGGGTTTGAGGATGCATTCCCCGCGCAGCTTTCCGGCGGAATGCAGCAGCGCGCCGGCATTGCCAGAGCCCTCATCGGCAATCCGGACATCCTGCTCCTGGATGAGCCCTTCGGCGCCCTGGATGCCTTTACCAGGATCAATATGCAAAATGAGATCCTGGACATTTGGCGGAAGGAAAACAAGACCATGCTCCTCATCACCCATGATATCGACGAGGCGATTTTCCTCAGTGACAGGATCGTGATCATGTCGGAACGCCCCGGAACCATTCAGGAGGTGATCAGGGTGGAGAGCGCCCGTCCCAGAGACCGGGGAAGCGAGGAGTTTCTGAAGATCCGGAAGCACATCCTGAAATGCTTCCTGGGCTCCAGTGACATTGATCTGGAGTACTATATCTGACGCATGTGTCGAAAAGAAAAGACCTGTGCTTTTGCACAGGTCTTTTTGATTTCTTTCAAATCTGTCTATTACAATACAGCAAATGTGTCCATTAGAATATTGCAAATCTGTCTACCTCCAGCTTATAATACTATTTGTAGATAGATATAGTTAAATTATAAATAACTAACATTTTGTGATAGGTAAATAAAGGAGAATCAATACAATGAATTATCTTAGTAGAATTGCAGACGAATTACTAGCGTTAAAGCTTGACGCCTTTGGAGCGGTATTAATCACCGGTCCAAAGGGTTGCGGTAAAACTACTACAGCGAAGCAAAAAGCCAAAAG
>JAILAF010000031.1 GCA_024681775.1 Lachnospiraceae bacterium | reverse complement strand
CAGGAAGAGGATCAGGTTCAAAGCAATGGCAACACCTGTTGCTATTTTTCTCGTCGTAGCGCCATACTCCCGCAGCACCAGGCCATTCGCAGGGTTCAGGGCCCAGATCAGGAAGAGGATTGCAAACAATAACAGGAGTCTTGGAATTGAGAAGAAGAAAGGCACCCGGGCATCAAAGGTGATCCCCCGAAGTTCAAAAGTACTCTCAAACTGCGGCGTCAAGGTGATGGCCATGGAAGAAACCTTTCCATAGCTGTGGACATTCAGGTAGGTGGTCTTGGGGGCGCCGCTGTAGATGGTGGCCTGATCCAGGGTGTACCCTTCCGCCGACCCCTCATCCGCGATGCTGATGTCCACATACAGAGGACTCTCGGAGCCGTCTCCCCGCAGGGCGGAGTAATTGATATGGATCGTGCCGGGCTCATCGTCCAGCACGGAGATCAGCACTGTATTTTCCGACAGCACGTATTCCGGTGTGTAAGGCTTCGCCCCCAGGGTGGCGAAGGTGCGCCAGTTGAACAAAAACAGCTCCAGCGCCAGGGCGATCCCCAGCAGGATCAGCATTTTTTTCCAGGGAATGATCTTTCCGTGCATCCTACTCTCCCACGCCCGCGATTCCTTTCCCGCAGGCCCCTCACAGGTTTTTTCGCGCGCCTGCAACCGCAAGGCACACAAAACATCAATCTATTATAGCATAAGAAGGTTTTGGCGTGGTAATATTAGTAACATGAGAGACCTTAAGTGTAAAACCATCAAAATACTGAGCATCGCGGGGCTCGCGGCCTATTTTTTCCTGAGTCTCTACCTGTATTATCAGCAGACCCTCTATCCGGTGACGGGGCGGTTTGAGTCGGATCTGCCCTTCCACATCAGCATGGCGGTTGACGACCACTGGTACTACAGTTTCACGGCCTACGTGTACCTCCTCTGCTCCCTGACCCCTGTCTCCAATTTCCTGATCGCGCTGTTCCTGGCGCTGGTCAGTGCGCTCACCGTGGTCCTGACCGCGGATCTGCTGGAGCGGATCCGGGCGGGTTTTGACGAAAAGCCACTGCCGAAGGGACTGGCACTGGGGCTGGCACTGGCCCTGAACTTTATGATGGCCTTCTATCTCCCCATGGCGAACCACGCCCACTACATCGGCTACCAGTCCGGCTCCCTCTGGCACAATTCCACCTACCTGGTGATGCGCCTTTTGTCGGTGCTGGCGATCCGCCTTTTTCTGGATCTCATGGACCATTATGATCCGAAGCTTTCGGCAAAGGACTGGATCTGCTTTTCTCTGCTCCTGATCCTGGTCACCGGCGTCAAGCCCAGCTTTCTGGTGGTCTTCGCCCCGGTGATGGCCCTCTTTTTACTGACGGAGCTTCTGAAAAACAAACGCTTCCTGCCGGTCTTCTGTTTCGGCCTTACCGTGGTCCCGGCAGTGCTGGTGGTGCTGTGGCAGAATCTCGTTCTCTTCGGATCGGACACAGGGAACGGCTTCGCCCTCCGCCCCTTTTACGTGCTTTCCCAGCGCAGTGAAAATCCCAAGATCACGCTGCTGCTTTCGGTGCTCTTCCCCTTCCTGGTGGGGCTGTATCACCTCCGGGACTTTTGGAAGGACCGGATCTATTTCGGCGGGCTCCTGCTGTGGGCCGTGGGCTTCGGGGAGGCATTTCTCCTGGCGGAGACCGGCAGCCGCAGCAAGGACGGCAACTTCCTCTGGGGCTATGCCATCGCTCTCTTTTTCCTGAATCTGGCCTCACTCCTGCGACTGCTGCGGGATCTGGAGGTGAAGGATCTCAGGACGGGGAGACGGATCTATCTGTACATAACAGCTGTTACATTTGTCTGGCAGGTTCTGGCCGGGGTGTGGTATTTCGGGATCCTGCTGACGGGAGCGACCTATTTTTCCTGAGACTGGCAGAACTCTTGTGGACTGTTTTTTTCGAAGCGATCCGATGTATCTCTCGGACCCACAGGATCACAAAGATCTGCCGGGCATCCGCAGGACCTTGCTCCGGAGAATGGAAGATTACTGCATAAGGAGGAGAAACGCATGAAATATGTGGTGAACACGGAACAGATGAAACGCTGCGATGAGGCAACCGCTACCCACTTTCATGTGGGCTCCGCCGTTTTGATGGAGCGGGCCGCCCTCGCGGTGGCAGATGTGATCCGGAAGCACAGCACGCCCCTGCAGCAGTTGTTCAGCGCCGGCTTATGGGGCAGCGGCGAAGCGCCCAGGCGGGGCGTCCTGGTCCTCTGCGGCGGGGGGAACAACGGCGGCGACGGCCTGGCCATCGCCAGACTCCTGCACCAGGAAGGGATTGAGACTGCCTTTTCCCTGCTGGTCCACCCGAAAGAGAGAACCCTCGCCCACGAGCAGCTCCTGGCAGCCAGGGCTTACAAGGTTCCGGAGATTCCTGCGGAGGAGGTGCTGCGCAGCGCCTCCCGCTTTGACATGATCGTGGATGCCGTCTTCGGGACAGGTCTGTCCCGGCCCGTGGAGGGTGAGATCGCGGAGATCCTGAGCACTCTCTCGGCAGACCGGTATGCCACCCGCATCGCTGTGGACATGCCCTCCGGCATTTCCGCGGATACGGGGGAGGTCCTGGGCACCGCTTTCAAAGCACATATCACGGTGACCTTCGGATTTACCAAGATCGGACAGCTCCTCTACCCCGGGGCGGATTACTGCGGAGAGATCCTCTGCGCGCCCATCGGGATCCTGCCGGAAGCCTTCCTGGGAGACCTGCCGGAGATTCGGAGCATCACGGAAGAGGACCTGCATCTCCTGCCGGAGCGGCGGGAGGACTCCCACAAGGGCACCTTCGGAAAGGTGCTGCTGGTGGCGGGCAGTCCCGACATGAACGGCGCAGCCTATTTTTCCGGGCTGGCAGCCTACCGCACGGGCGCCGGGCTGGTACAGATCTGCACCCCCGCTGCCAATCGGGAAAGTCTGCAAAAGCTGCTGCCGGAAGCCGTACTCTCCACCTATGGAGAGGAAGGCCCCGATGATGCGCAGCTCCGGCCGATGATCTGTCAGGCCAGCACCATCGTCATGGGTCCCGGTCTCTCCCTGTCGGAGCAGGCTCGGAAGCTGGTGGGGGACGTGATCCGGATCTGGCTGGAGGAGAAGGCCGGCCCTCTGCTGCTGGACGGCGACGCGCTCACCATCCTGTCGCAGGACCCGGAACTGACAGAGCTCCTCAGCAGCCGGAAGCATCCGGATCTGATCCTGACTCCCCACATGAAAGAAATGAGCAGGCTCACAGGACACCCGGTCTCAGAATTAAAAAACAACCGTTTCGCTTATGCCGGATCCCTGGCAAAGCGCTTGGACGCGATCCTGGTAATGAAGGACAGTAGGACTCTGACGCAGCTGCCTGACGGCTCCGGATTCCTGAATGACAGCGGCTGCAGCGCTCTGGCTACCGCCGGCAGCGGGGACGTGCTAACAGGTGTTATTGCAGGTCTCATCTCCACCGGATCGGCACCGTCCCTGGCAGCTCCCATGGGGGTATGGATCCACGGAAAATGTGGGGAAGCAGCGGCAGCGGATGAAGGGGAAGCGGCAGTGCTGGCCTCCGAACTGCCGGAGTACATCCACAATGTCATGATACCCGGGGCACAAGCCAAAATGTGAGTCATTTATGAGAGATCATCTATCCGACAGCACCAAACCCATACTCATCGAAACACCGGAAGGTCTCACCCTGCAAAAGGGTGAGCTTTCTTTGTGCGCGGATCTCCGGAGCATGATCCCCAGGATCCGGGGCGAGATGTGGCGTCACGAGCCCCTGGCCAAAGCCGCGTCTCTGAAGGGACTCCGACCGCCCATGCTGGCAGTGGATGCCACCGCAGGCCTGGGGGAGGACGCCCTGATCCTGGCAGCGATAGGATATCACGTGATATTATTTGAGCAGGATCCTCAGATCCACGCACTTCTGGAGGATGCGCTGCGGCGGGCAGCCGCAGATCCCATCCTGGCTGAGCCGGTAGCACGCATGGAACTGCGCAAAGGCGACAGCACTCTTGCGCTTCCCGTTCTTTCGGAGAAGCCGGATCTGGTGTACCTGGATCCCATGTTCCCTGCCAGACAAAAGAGCGGCCTCATCAAGAAGAAGTTCCAGCTCCTGCAGCTCCTGGAGGCCCCCTGCGCCGATGAGGAAGCCCTCTTAAATGCCGCCTTTGCGGCAGGCCCCCGGCGGATCGTGATCAAGCGCCCTGCCAAGGGACCCTTTCTGGCACAGAAAAAGCCGGAATTTACATATTCCGGCTCTTCCATACGCTATGATTGTTTTTCGGTGAGGATCAGCAATCCCAGCTGATCTCCTCCGCAGCCTTCACCTGCAGTGCAGTGATCTGCGGATCCGTCAGCTCCTTCGTGCGCTGGTCGGGCTGGCCGCATCCCACATAGACGGTGTAGTCGCCCGTGCGGACATATCTCCTGCAATCCTCCTCATAGAGGCCGAAGCTCTCTGCAGGCAGGACGATCTCCACATCCTTGCTCTCGCCGGGCTGAAGGAATACTTTCTTCAGACCCTTCAGCTGAGGATTCGGGGTGCCCTCTCTCTCAGCCTTCACATAGACCTGGACGGATTCGCCGCCGGCTACGCTGCCGGTGTTGGTGATCCTGGCCTTCACGGTGATGCCCTCTGCAGTCACGGCATCCTTGCTGAGACGCACATCGGAGAGGGTGAATTTCGTATAGGACAGTCCATATCCGAAGGGATACAGTGGCTTGGTGGTCATGTAACGATAGGTTCTTCCCTTCATGTTGTAATCGGTGAATGCGGGAAGGTCCTCGGTATTCTCATAGAAGGTGACAGGCAGCTTGCCCTCGGGACTCACATCGCCGAAGAGGATCCTGGCCACTGCCTTGCCGCCCTGTGCTCCGGGATAGCCGGCGTACAGGATGCCGTTTAAGTGCTCCTGGGACCAGCTGATATCCAGAGCGCTGCCGCCCATCAGGACCATGATCACGGGCTTGCCGCAGGCAGCTGCCGTCTCCAGCACATGCTGCTGCAGGCCGGGAAGCTTCAGGTCCGGCTTGTCTCCGCTGGCATACTGGTTGCCCTGGTCTCCTTCCTCACCCTCGAGGCCGGAATCCAGACCCATGACGCAGATCACCACATCGCTGTTCTCACAGACGCCGCGGATCTCGGAATTACGGTCATCCACGATGCCCAGATTTTCCACCTTATCCTTGCAGAGGTGACAGCCTTCGGAGTAGTAGACTCTCACATCCTCGCCCACATAGTCCTGGATGCCTTCCAGGATGGTGACGTAGCGGGATGCGGTGCCTTCGTAGTTGCCCACCAGGGCACGGCGGTTGTTGGCATTGGGCCCGATGACACCGATGGACTTGATGGCGCCCTTCTTCAGCGGCAGGATGCCGTCGTTCTTCAGAAGCACGGCACACTTTTCGGAGACCGCGCAGTTGAATTTCTCGGATGCGGTCGTATTATTCTGAGTGTAATCGATGGCATTGTAAGGGTTGTCATGCGCATCGCCCACGGTGCCCAGCTTCAGTCTGGCCATCATCAGGACGGTGACCATCTCGTCCAGTCTCTCCTCGCTGACCATGCCCTGCTTTACGCAGTCCGTCAGCAGCGGGAACAGGTCGCCGCAATTCACGTCGCAGCCGGAATTGGCAGCCAGAGCGACGCTCTCCATGGGGGTATTCGTCACATGATGTCCCTCGTGGAAGTCCTTGATTGCCCAGCAGTCGGAGACCACATGTCCCCGGAATCCCCATTTTCCGCGCAGGATGTCCTGCAGCAGGGTCTTGCTTCCGTTGCAGGCCTCGCCGTTGGTGCGGTTGTAAGCGCCCATGACAGCCTCCACCTTTGCCTCCTGAACGCAGGCCTTGAAGGCGGGCAGGTAGGTCTCGTAGAGATCGGTATTGTTCACCACGGCGTCAAAGGAGTGGCGAATGTCCTCGGGCCCGCTGTGTACCGCAAAATGCTTTGCGCAGGCAGCTGCCTTCATGTATTTTGCATCATGGCCCTGGAGACCCTGGATGAAACGCACACCCAGTCTGGAGGTCAGGAACGGATCCTCGCCGAAAGTCTCGTGGCCGCGTCCCCAGCGGGGATCACGGAAAATATTGACATTGGGAGACCAGAAGGTCAGTCCCTTGTAGATGTCGGTGTCACCGTACTTCTGCTGCATATTGTATTTTGCACGGCCCTCGGTGGAGATGACATCGGAAACCTTCTCGATCATATCCTCATCGAAAGCACAGGCCATGGTGATCGCCTGGGGAAACACGGTTGCAACGCCGGCTCTTGCCACGCCGTGGAGAGCCTCGTTCCACCAGTTATAGGCCTTGATGCCGAGGCGGTCGACGGCCTTGGCCCAGTTCAGGGTCTGCCCTACCTTCTCCTCAAGGGTCATCTGAGCGACGAGCGCCTTCGCCTGCTCACGGTACTTTTCCAACTGTTCCTGATTTTGTGCCAGTTCCATGGGTTACTCCTTCCTAGTGTCCGTGTGATCGGATGAAATAGTCGCACAATAAAATCTTATCGGGGATAGGGTTTGGTTTCCTCTTACTAATTTCCGATAAATGCTCAAAAAACACCGTTTTGATTTTTGGAGTTTTCTGTTACATTATTATGGTAGGATCCAAGCGGTCCCGAAAGGGAGGAACGTTTGCCTGATCCTTATGCTGTATGGATTTATGGAGGTATTATGCTCGCTCAGCTTCACGGACGTCGAGAAGATGTCGAATTCGTTGATGGCCTGAACTACAGGCTGTATCATAACAATCAAAACGAGAGCTACCCGCCCCACTGGCACACTTCTTATGAGATCGTTATGCCTCTGGTGAACAATTACACTGTGGTCATCGACGGCCAGAGCGTGGAGCTCGGACCGGAGGATATCCTGATCATCCCCTCCGGCGTCATGCATGAGCTCATCGCGCCGGAAGACGGCAGCCGTCTCATCTATCTGGTGGATTATGCCCTGACCCGGGAGGTGAACGGATTTGACTCGGTGAGCAACCGCTTTTTCCCCTTTGCACTCTTCCCCCGGAAGGAGGAAGTGTCGGAGCATCTGGATATGCGCAAGATCCTGCTGCAGATCGAGCTGGAGTACACCCAGGCAAGGCCCCTGTACGAAGCCAGCATCCATGCGCTGCTGCTGCAGTTTTTCATCATCGCCTGCCGCACCAGACTGGACCGGGCGGACACCTTTACGGGCATCCGGCCCCAGAAGCAGCAGTCCTACATCGATACTTTTTTCAATATCTGCAGCTATATCAACGAGCATTGCACGGACGAGCTGCGGCTGGAGCAGCTGGCGGAGATGTCGGGCTTCTCAAAGTCCCATTTCATCCGGCTCTTCAAGGAGTACACGGGTATTTCCTACTACGAGTACCTCACCCGGCGCCGCATGCTGATGGTGGAGCTCCTGCTGAACAATCCGGAGTATTCCATCTCCGACGTGGCCATGCGCAGCGGCTACGACAGCATCGCCACCTTCAACCGGGTGTTTAAGACGACCCACGGGGTGACCCCCACGGAGTACCGGAAGAGCCTGCGGGTGAGACACTGATCTGCCCACCGGCCTGCACCCCCCGGAACACAGAATCAACAGATGGACGCAAAGAAGCCGCAGGCATAGAGCCTGCGGCTTTCTTCGTAGAGAGATTATTTTGGAATGCGAATCCTGCAAGCGCATTCGCCGTGTGACTTTTGCACCCTATGATCGCATTAATTCTGCGCGGGACGGTATCCAAGAGTCAGATCCACGGTGTGCTCCACATAGACGCCGTTCTCCTGACGCTCGTAGGTGATGGAAACGGTGCTGCCTGCCGCATAGTACTGCAGGACATTCTGGAGCTCATCGTAGGAGCCGATGGTGCGGCCGTCAAAAGCGGTGATGACATCCCCCTTCAGAAGGCCGGCCTGCTGTGCTGCACTGCCATCGATGACTTCCACGATGTAGATGCCCTGGGGCATATCAAAGGTGGCTGCCATCTGTGCGGTGATCTCCTGCAGGGAGATACCGATGTATCCGATCTCGTCCTCGGAGACGCGGACCAGGGTGGTCTTGCTCATGAGGTCTTCCAGGATATCCAGCACATCGGAGATGGGGATGGCATATCCCATGCCCTCGACGCTGGAGCCGCCGATCTTGTTGGAGTTGATACCGATGACCTGACCTGCCATGTTCAGCAGTGCGCCGCCGGAGTTACCGGGGTTGATGGCTGCGTTGGTCTGGATAAATTTGTTGGTGTAGCCGTCGTCCGTGGTGACCTCGCGCTCCAGAGCGCTGACGATACCGTTGGTAACGGACTGGCCGTAGCCCAGGGCATTGCCGATGGCGATGACGGACTCACCCAGCTGCAGCTGGCTGCTGTCACCCAGGGTAGCGATGGAGATGGCTCCCTTGGTGGAGTCCTCCACCGTATCCTTGGCAACGGCAATGATGGCCAGATCCTTGGACGCATCGGTGCCCTTGATGTGTGCTTCCACGGTACTGTCGTCCACGAAGGTGACTTCCAGGGTCTCGGCATCCGCGACCACGTGGTTGTTGGTGACGATCAGGTACTCATCGTCCGTCTCGCCGATGATGATACCGGAGCCTGCCGCCTCGGCATCTTGCTCAACAGCCTGGCCGAAGAAATTATAACCGTAACGATAGGTGTAATGCTCGGTGACGGAGACCATGGAAGGCATCACTCTGGTGACCACATCGGTGATGTCCGTGGTAGCGGTCTGGATGACTGTCGTGGTCTGGGGCTCCGTGGCGCTTAAGGAGCTGCTCATCACGGCAGCTGCATCAGCATCCGTCTCCTCAGGCAGCGTCCCCACCTGCTCCTGGCCCACATTCAGCTTCTCCGTTGCCAGGTTCACGGCGTAGAAGCCGACTCCCGCAAAGAGACCGAAACACAATCCCAGGCAGATGCTCAGTGAAATCTTGCGCAGGACCCCGCCGGATTTTTTTTGCTGCTCCGGCTCCTTATAGGCGCCGCCGTAGGGCGAAGCCGTCTGATTTTGATAAACCGTATTACTTCTTTCGTATCCTTCATCTTCAAACATATCAATCCCTCACTTTCCTTGAGATGGTTTTTTCCGTTTTGGGAGGTAAGGGTCGCGATCCCTTATCCATCCTTCGAAAGAGAGTATAAAACGGAATTGTGTCCATTTGGTGATGAATGGATTAATTCATTGTGAATGCCCTTATTTTTTTTCCGGATCGGAAAGAAGGGCAGGCTCGTTCCCCCGGAGGCCGATGACGGGGCCTCCCTTGCCGCGGATGTAATCTTCCGTGATGGTGACGGTGCCGATATTATCGTCCTTCGGGATCTCATACATGATATCCAGCATGAACTCCTCGATGATGGAACGGAGCGCTCTTGCGCCGGTGTCCTGCTGCATCGCCTTTTCCGCGATGGCTTTCAGGGCGCCGTCGGTGAAGTCCAGTTTTACCTCATCCAGCTCCAGCAGCTTTTGATACTGCTTGAGAATGGCATTTTTCGGCTCCCGCAGGATGCGGATCATCATTTCTTCCGTCAGGCTCTGCAGGGTGAAGATCACGGGAAGTCTGCCGATGAACTCGGGGATCATGCCGAACTTGCGGATGTCCTCCACCTTCACCTGATCCAGGATATTCTTATCCTTATCATAAGCATCTTTCAGCGTAGAGCCGAACCCGATGGAGGCAGCCTTGTTCAGCCGCTCCTTCACGATGGTATCCAGCTCCGGAAAGGCCCCGCCGCAGATAAAGAGGATGTTGCGGGTGTTCACCGTTGCCAGCGGCACCATGGCTCCCTTGCTGGAGGCCCCCACGGGAACCTCGATCTCCGCACCCTCCAGGAGCTTCAGCATTCCCTGCTGCACGCTCTCGCCGGAGACATCACGGGAGTTGGTATTTTGCTTCTTGGCGATCTTGTCGATCTCGTCGATGAAGACGATGCCCATCTCGGCCCGTTCCACATCGTTGTCCGCAGCAGCCAGCAGCTTGGAGATAACGCTTTCGATATCATCACCGATGTAGCCCGCTTCCGTCAGGGAGGTGGCATCCGCGATGGCCAGCGGCACATCCAGAAGGCGCGCCAGGGTCTTCACCAGGTAGGTCTTGCCACAGCCGGTGGGGCCGATCATCAGCATGTTGGACTTCTCGATCTCGATCTCGTCCATGGTACCGGTGGCCACCCGCTTGTAGTGGTTGTAGACGGCCACGGAGATCACCTTTTTCGCATGCTCCTGCCCCACCACATACTGGTCCAGGCTCTCCTTGATCTTGTGGGGCGCGGGGAGTTTTTTGATATCCAGGGCGGGGATCTGTTCCTCCCCTTCCTTCTTTTTCTTCAGCTTCTGCTTGTTGGGAATGCCGCCGTCGCCCTGGAGGTTCGCCAGGTTGATAAAGCTGAAGCCCGGTCCGCCCTGCAGATTCGGATCTCCCAGGGTTCCCTGGTAGTCGAACTGGCTCACGGTATCCATGGTGCGGTGCATACAGTCATCGCAAACACAGATATGGTTTGGCAGGTGGAACATGCGTCCCGCCTTGCTCTCGGGCCTGCGGCAGATGAAGCAGACGTCCTCGTAGTCCTTGTTGTCGCCCTTGCCCGCATCCTCCGTTTTGGAAGCGTCCTTGTGACCTTCCGTCAGGTCGGTGGTGGAGTCCTCGCCATCCGCGCGCGCTTCCGCCGGGGCGTCTTCCTCACCCTCGCGTTTTTCCGTGACCTCCTCGACAGATCCTGTGAAGGGGATATCCTCCACTTCTTTCTTCGTGTCAGATCCCGCACCTTTCGCGGTCTGTTTTACTTCTTCATCGGTTACTTCTCTGTAATCATCCTTTGCCATAGCATTTGTCCTCAGATATTGCCGAGCCCGGCCCGGAGGCCGTGCAATATTTTGTTTGTTTCAGTTGATTGTTACAATTTGTTTCAGTTGATTTTTCAAATGAAAAAACCGACTTCAAAGAATGATTTTACCAAAACCCGCCTGTTTTTGCATCCTCAGAATTGCTGAGAATACTTTCCTTTCCATATCCTGCGGATCCGGGCGCCGGGCGGTACTGCTTTTGCTACAGGAAGAAGCGGTTTATAAGGGCCTTAATCTCGTTTGTACCCAGCGGATTTGCGGATGTTTCTTCCGAAATGATCAGATTATCTCCAAGGACGATCCCGTTCTTTATCATGGATTTCATCTTAAATACTGCCTGGCCGGCATAGTCGCTGTCATCCATCATTCCCCGATGTTCCCAATAGAATACTTTTCTTGTTTTTACATTCAGCACGGTAAAGTCCGGGTAGACCACCGCTCCGTTTCCCAGCTTGATCGGACATTCGTATTTGTAGGGAATCCCCCTGTCAGCCAACATATTGGCGATCGTCAATTCTGATTTGGACCGAACTCTTTCCCCCTGCCTGGTTTCGTATACCGCCGCATCCTCCGGAATATCTTTTCCTTTGAACGGTTGGCTCAGCCACTTTGAAACATAATCGGCATCCGACATATCCACAGGATCAAGATACTGCTTGATCTCCGGCGGATAATCGGAGTACAGACTGCGTATCTGCGCGGAGATAGTACCGGATTTCCTGAGCAGTAATTCCAGACTCAGCATCTCTTTCTTCAGCAATTTCAGCGCTTTCTCCTGATAGGCTTTCCGTAGAAATGTCCGGATCGTCCGGGTATCGGATTTGCGGATATAGCTGCCGCCTCCGTCCGACCTGTCTTTTCGAAGGTAAAATTGCACCCGCGTACCGGATCTGACGATATGGATGATCCCGGCCGGAGCCTGCCTGATCTCTTTCTCCAGCGCCATCTTCCAGGAGGTCACTTCCTGATAGCGTTTCTTTGCTTCTTCATAAATGAAGGTTGGTGTAAGCATGTTATGGTATTTTTCGGTTTTCATAGAACTCCTTTTCTTATGTATTTTGGGTTATTTGTGGGGGGTGGGGCTCGGACGAAACCCCGGCGCCGGCTGAGCGAAGCCCGGCGCCGACCGCAGGCGGAGAAAAGGCATCAAATTTGTGGGGAAGGCGTCTTTTTGATGCCGGGTGGAGCTCGGGCGACACCCCGGCGCTGCCCGGAGGCGGGCGAAAGGCATCAAATTTGTGGGGAGGGCGCCTTTTTGATGCCGGGTGGAGCCTGGGCGACACCCCGGCGCTGCCCGCAGGCGGAGAAAAGGCATCAAATTTGTGGGGAGGGCGTCTTTTTGATGCCCGAGGGGGACTGGAGAGGGGCCCGGCGCCGGCTGAGTGAAGCCCGGCGCTGCCCGGAGGCGGGCGAAAGGCATCAAATTTGTGGGGAGGGCGTCTTTTTGATGCCGGGTGGCGCACGGAACTGCCCGCGAGGGCACCTGGGACCGCCTGCGAGGGGCTCGGCTCCGGCTGAGCGAAGCCTGGCGCGGGCCGCAGGCGGAGAAAAGGCATCAAATTGTGTGGAGAGGGAAATTTATGATGACGATAATGAATCAGAAAGAATTGCTGCCCCTTGGGAAAAGGGGCAGCTCACGCATTTTCCTTAGAATCTGTCCAGTACTCCCGGTTGGTGGTAAGCCGCAGGATCAGCTTCCTCGGCAAGAGCCGGTAATGCTTTCCCAGCTGATACCCCAGATACTTGAACGCACATTGCAGATAGAAGCCGGGGATCTTCCGGGCCTCCCCGCCGGCCTTCAGTTCCTTCACCGCATAAGCCACCAGCTTCCTGCCCTCGGATTCGGAGGGAAGTCCGGAGAAGACCTCCGGGTGTTGGACCTGGGAGACCCCCAGGTCAAAATTGCGGTGGAGCTGCTGCAGATTGGTATAGTTGTGGGCGTGGATCACCCGGGCTTCCGCCTCATAGCGGACGGCGTAACCGCCGCGGATGGCGGCGCTTGCATAGATCATGTCCTCGTTAAAGATGGTCTTCCGGACAAAGCCTCCCAGCCTGTCATACAGATCTCTGCGATAAGCGGCACAGACATCCGAACAGAAGAAGGTCTTGATCCCCAGACGGTCCAGATCCGCTGCTGTCTTCACGCGGCTCCTGTCCGGATAGTTAAAGCTTCGGGAGATGCGCTCCAGAACGGAACTGTTCTCCCCGGGAAGCTGCCTTGCGTAGCAGACTGCCACGGCGGGCTCTGTGGCGGGGGTTCTTCCCTCCATCCGGTCCCGCAGGGGCTTCGTCAGACGCTCCAGGAGCTCCGCATCCTGCGGAATGGCATCCTGGGTCATCATCACAAAGATGGGGGCCTCGGACTTACGCACGGCGCTGCGCCTGGTGCCGCCATGATCGAACTGCTGCTTCGTCACATGATACACCCGCACGGCAGGATGCTCCCGCAGGAGCGTATCCTCGTCGAAAGCAGCCTCAAAATAGGATTTTTCCGTATTGATCAGCAGGATCCGGGAGGGCTTTAATGACTGCGCCTCCAGGAGATCCAGGAGCTTTTTCAGCTCCTCTCCCGGCCGGTATACGGGAATGATCACATCAATGTCCATCGCTTAGTTCAGATACTTGGAAGTATCGCTCCTGATCTTGTCAGAGTAGGAAGTGACGGTGGAGGAAGGCGTATAGGAATCATCCCCGAACAGGAACTGGTGGAGCCAGACCACGTTCTCCGTCAGGTTCAGAGGAATGACACAGCTTCCGTTGGAACCGATGGTACCGGTGGTACGCAGGTTCTGCTCCGGGAAGCCGCCCTCGGCCACAATGTTGTACTTGGAAATATTGGTCAGGAGATTTGCGATGGTGTCGGAATCCAGGCTGGTGTAGATATAGCTCAGCACGCCGTTGTCCTTGTCATCCTTGCTGTCTCCCAGCGCAAACTTCAAAAGCGTATTCACATCTGCCTTCTTGGCCGCATCCATCATGGCCTGCAACACCTCTCTCTGGCGCTCCGCACGCTTGAAGTCGTCGCCTGCGGTATAACGGATACGACAGTACGCGGAAGCCTGGAGGCCGTTCAGTTTCTGATAGCCGGTGGTGGTGACGGGAGTGTAATTGTTCTCGCCCATCTTCAGTGCCTTCGCGATGGAAATCTGATAGTTGTTGATATGCTCCAGCTCTGCGCTGTCCACATCAATGTAGATGCCGCCCAGATCATCGATGGAAGTGATGAGGGCCTTGTAGCTGACGGATACCCAGTTGGTGATATCCATGTCCATGTTGGCGTTCAGCATACTCACTGCCTGCTGTGCTCCGCCCTTGGCGTATGCGGAGTTGCACTTGGAGTAGGTATCATTGCTCAGATTCAGATAAGTGTCGCGGTAGACACTGACCAGCTTCACCTCGTAAGTGTCCTGATTGATGCTGGCGATCATGATGGAGTCGCTGCGATAGCCCTTCAACAGATCGCTGGAATTGTCGCTCATGGCGTCGATGCCGAAAAGTGCGATATTGAGGTACCCTGCCATGGAGCCGCCCTCTTCCGCCTGCTGGGTGACGACTTCGCTGATCTTCAGCTCTACGGGGTCCATCTGTGTGGTATCGGTGTAAAGAAGTCCCTGTGCATCCTCCGTCCGGTCCATGACCAGCCAGAGGATCCCGAGCATCGCCAGGATGATGACGATCTCAATGAAAAAAATGGTGATCTTGCGATTCTTGCGGGCTCTTGCAGCTGCCACTCCCGTAGGGTGTCCCGCTTTCTTACTGCTTCTGGTATTTCCTGCCATAATCTCCTCCGGGGAAAACTACATCCCCATTTCATATTTTTGATCCCACGGATCGCAACCGTCATTCACAAATGCTCATTCGCGCATGTACGCCCCGCATTTGGGGACTTTGAGCCCTTGAATGATCCGGGACTCTTATTGACTCGCTTTGCTCCTCAATAAGCATCGCAGTAAACGGCACAGGTGCCTTTGCTGCTCAGTATGCGTTCTTGTTCACAAATCCGGTAAAGAACGTCATCAGGATGATCTTGATATCAAACAGCATCGTCCAGTTCTCGATGTAGTAGATATCGTACTCTATGCGCTTGCGAATGGAAGTGTCTCCCCGCAGTCCGTTGACCTGTGCCCAGCCCGTCAGACCGGGACGGACCTGGTGCTTGACCATGTATCTGGGGATCTCTTCCATGAATTTTTCCACATATTGCGGGCGCTCCGGTCTGGGTCCCACCAGACTCATGTCACCCTTGAGGATGTTAAAGAGCTGGGGCAGCTCGTCGATGCTGGTCCTGCGCAGCACCCGGCCCACTTTGGTGACCCGGGGGTCGTTTTTCCGGGTCCAGCCCTTCCGCTCCGATGCACTGGTCTGCACCTTCATGGTACGGAACTTGTACATCTTGAAAGGCTTGTTGTGCAGTCCCACCCGCTCCTGGGCAAAGATCACGGGCCCGCGAGAGGTGCAGGCGATGAGGATCGCACAGATCAGCATGATGGGCGATGTCAGGATGATCCCCAGCAGGGAACCCACGATGTCCACCACACGCTTGATGAAGATGTTGCCGGAATTGGTCAGGGGCACATGACGGATGTTGATGACGGGGAGACCGTCCACATCCTCGGTGTAAGGCCTGGTGGGCACCACGGAATTGTAATCCGGGATGAACTTGGTGTGGACACCGAATTTCTCACAGATATTCACCACATGCTCCAGATAATCATAGTCCTGCAGGGGCAGGGTAATGGCCACCTCGTCCAGCTTGTTCTCCGGCAGGATGATCTCCAGATTGCCCAGGGTCCCCAGCACCTTCACCCCGTGGTAGGAAGCCCCGGCGGGCACATGGTCATCCAGCACACCCACCACATTGACACCCCATTGCGGGTTCTCACGGATGCGGTCCATGTAAGCCTCCGCAGCTCTGGAATAGCCCACCAGCAGGATGTGCTTCTGGTTGTAGCCCTTGCTGCGGAACTTTCGCAGCACTTTGCGCAGCAAAATACGATAGGCGAAGTCCACCGCCATGTTCAGGAAGTAATAGATTCCGAGAACCGCACGGGAATAAGGGCGCTCGTGGATCACCACGAACAGGATAATGACCAGGATCACCATACTGATGGTGTTGGCCCGAAAGACGTCCCACAGCTCGTACCAGGACTTCCCGGTACGCCGAGGCGTATAGACATCGCTCAACAGGAGAATCAGCAAATGTCCCGGAACCAAAAAAGGCAAAATGGAATAATAACTCGTGATCGGCAGGACACCGACCCCGGGACCGTTTTGCAGCAAATGAAATTTGATCACATATCCAAGGATGAAGCACCCACCGGCGATCAGCGCATCCAGCAGGCACATCAGCCGATTGAATACTTGCTGATTATCCTTAATCATACTCAAAATATTACAACTTTATGAACTGACACACAATTAAGAAGACCTTGGGAATTTCTTAATTTTTCTTAAGAATTCCCTTTTTTCGGGGGCTCGGAACCATTTTTTCATTTCCGGGCCCCCTCTTTTCTACAATCTTATCTCACGCCGGCGCATCCGGCCGCAGCATTACCGCAAAACGGACCGCAGATCCTCCAGAACAGACCCACGCACCCGGAAGGGAATCTCCTTTGTTTTCAGCAAATGCCCGTCCTTGTAGCTGCTGACGGCGATGGTATAGTCCCCTTCCGCGGCGGCTACGGGAAGCATGAACTCGATCTCCCGCGTCAGGATCATCTCCCGCGCGCCTCCGGAAAAGCTCTCGTCCAGATCCAGCGCATCCTTCGGCGTCTCCGACACCGGTGCCGCACCGAAGACTTCGGGGAAGGTGATCACCAGGCGGTCCACATACCCTGCGGCGCTGACGGAGAGGAGCCCACTCTCCCCCGCCCGGAAGCGCAGAGGGCCCCCCGAACCGTCCGGAGCATCTGTCCCATCGGGATCATCCCTTCCGTTCAGATCATCGCTCCCGTCCAGATACCTGGTCAGGTCCGCCATCAGGTAGAATTCCGTGGAGTCGTAAGCAGCTTCCGTCACATTCCCCGCCATGTCCGAAACGGAGATGTGCATGACAAAATCCCCATAGTACGCTTCCCGGTCCTCCGTCACATCGATCTGCAGCTCCTGTCGGCAGACCTGGCTTACGCCGTCCCGCTGATAGACATCGTTGCCGATCTGCTCCCGGGTGATCCCGTAGAGGGCGGAGGCGCCGTTGTCCCGGTTTTCCACCCGGACCCGCACCTCCCGGAGGCCGCTGGCATTGTCCGTAAAGGTCAGAGGCAGGATGGCAGAGCCCTCCTCTCTGTCCAGGAAGGCATCTCCATACTCCAGGCGCGTGGCTGCGATAGTCTGGATGAATTCCCGGATCCCCAGGACTTTCGGCGGCTCCTTGTCGATGTTTCGGATCTCACAGAGTACCTTCGTCACATTGGGGGCATGGTCCGAAGCTCTGCCCGGCGTATCCCGGGTGACGACGGTGCTGTCCGTCTCCCTGTCCCGCACCAGCACCGCCAGGGTCATGTTCCGGTCCGCGGTCAGGGTCCTGCCGGTGCCATAGCCCGTGTTTCCTGCATTTTCCCGGAGGAATGCATAGGGCGCATCACTGAGTCCGAAGCCGGAATCCGACCCGCTCACGGTAACGGTGACGGAGCCGTTGGTCCAGAGATTCAGACCCGCAGCCGCATCGTAAGCCGTCCGCTCCAGCGCCGCCGCGGGAGGGCGGTTGTCCCGCAGGTAGTAGGTGTAGGAAGCCGTGTTCCCCGCCTTGTCATACAGCTTCATGGTGATGGTGCAATCGTCCGTTGCCAGCGCGTTCCCCCGGAAGGGGATGGTGACGGAATCTGCCCCGGCCGCATAGGAAAGAGACCTGCCCCGCACCGTATTTTTCATGGTGATGACACAGCGGGACGGGTCGATCCCCGACAGGTCGTCCGTCAGCCGAAAGGTTTTGGAGGGCGTATCGTCGATGTAAAATACAGTCCCGCTGCGCACATCGGTCCCCGGGGGTGTCACATCCCGCAGGCGGTCCCGGATCCGGAAAGTGCCGGGGCCGTGCCCCGTCAGGGTTCCCCCGAAAGTCACATCCGTCGCATTTTCCCCGGGGGAACGGACGGAAAAAGAAGCAGGGGACATCCCGGTGAATGTATGGGAATCATAACAATACCGGGAATCGAAGGTGACCCGGGCCGTGGCATTGCCGGAGCTCCGGCGGTAGAAGCCGGTAGCCTCTCCCCCTTCGATGCTCCGGATATGACTCCCCGGCGCCCCGGTGACGGTGATCGCATGGCCGGTACAGACATTGAGCCGCTGGATGCCGCCCCGGGTCTCCGTAAGAGTCGTCACCCGCAGGGGGGCAGTTACGGGGTACCGGTCCAATGCGCCACCACCCTCCGGAAAGCGCACCGGGTCCTTATCGTCCCCGTCCGCTTTGGGGTCATTCAGGCCGCTCAGCTCCACCGGAAAAGCGTTCCCGCCCCGGTCGTATACATAAGGGTTTGCACGGTAGGAGGAGCCGGCAGCGTCCATGGCAGCCCCGGGATCACAGAAGCTGTATTCCAGCCGCAGGGAGGAGATGCGGATCTCGCTCTCCCGCAGGTCCGCCGCAGCCCCTTCATACTTGCTGGCAACGCACATCCCCGACACCCCGCCGGAAAAGGAAGCCCGGGCCCCGACCCCCATGTGGGTCCGCCCCAGCAAAAAAACGCCGTGGTGTCCACCGTACGTCTCGATGGGGGCATCGATCCGGATCTCTCCGTAGCCGTAGGCGCTGATGCCGGTATCGCTGCCGTGGAAAAAGCTGTATCCGTCCCTGGTCTCTCCGATGAGGAGGCGCTGGCCCTCCCGCTCTCCGCGGTACACCAGCCCCCGGACATCCTCGTCCGAACCGTTGCTGCGGCAGTCCGTCATGGTGATCTCCGCTCCTGCCCCCAGGGGACAGATCTCAAAGCCTTCATCACAGGTGTCCGTCCAGAAGTCGTGGAGGGAGATCCTGCTGCCCTCACAGTACAGACCGATCCGCATCCCTCTGGCATAGCCACCGGCGACCCGGAGGGACGCACCCTCATCCTCCCGGAAGGTGATGCCCATGGTACGCACGCCGCCATAGGCACTGCGGTCTGCACCTGCGTCAAACCGGCAGTTCTCCAGCAGGCATTCCTTTCCCTTGCCGTAGCAGACCACACCATGGGTCTCGGGGTGCGCTTCCCCGGCTTTCGGGAGCTCCTGCAGGAAGGTGCTGCCGGTGATCCTGCAGGAGCCCGCAGTGGCGCATTGCACGCCGGCATAGCGGTACGCAAAGGTGCAGTCTTGCACCTCCAGAAAAACAGGCAGCTCCGCCGTCGACTCCCTGGTGTAGATCCCCTGCTCGCAGTTCACAAAGCGGCACCCTGTAAAGGAAAAGTGCTTCCCGTCGGGACGGTTGACATTGTCCCCCAGAAAGCCGCACAGATCCGTCACCCCGTTGCAGTCAAAGGTGACGCCCTCAAAGCGCAGATCATCCGATGACCCCAGGGAACTCACCAGACCGCCGTAGGGGATGGGGATCTCCCCTTCCGTCACAACGCTCCGCAGGGTGCCCCCCGCAAAGGTCACGGTCCTGCCCTTAATCCCCCGCATCACGATAGAACCGTCCAGGTTGATGGTTCCATCCAGGCGGATCACCACATCCGCGCCCTCCGGGATCCCCGTCCCCGGCACCGGATCGGGCAACAGGTATTTCCGCACAATGGTGGGGGAATTTTCTTCCGTAGGCTCATCGGCCCGCACAAAATAAGTCCCGAAATTCGCCGCGTTCACATAGATCTCCGCGGCAGCCCGCACCCGCAGTCCGGATCCGAGCAGTATCAACAAACCGGCAAAAAGCGCCGGCAGATAAACTATTTTTTTCACAGGCATACTCTCCTCAAAACACAGAAAATAGCCCGATCCAATCCGTAAATCCATCCAATCCATCAAGTAACAGGAAAACGACGGAGAATCCCGTCAAAAGAAAAACTTCCCCGAAGGGAAGTTCATTGTAGCGCGTTCCGGAAGAAGATGCAAGGGAAAAATGCGGGGCGCCTCGTTCAGTTCCTCCGGAGCAAAACCAGATTTTTCCAAAGAAGCCCCTGCACCGCCAGATAGTAGGGCAGGCGCTTTAATTCGAAGGGCACATGATGCTCTCTGCCCCGGGCGGAGCACCCCATTTTGATCCCCTTCAGGTACCCCAGCACATACTCCTTCCCCATGCCTTTCCGGGCGAAGAACACAGTCTTGATCGCAAATCCCGCAAGCAGGAAGGGGAGGTTGATGAAGAGCTGCAGCAGAGGCATGTTCTTCAAGACCACATAGGCATTGTTCCGGGAGGACAGCTCCGTTTTGCGCAGATTGTAGCGGGAGCCGGTGGAGGCACTGCCGAAATGCAGCACCCGGGCTGCGGGCTCATAGGCATTGTAATACCCGTAGAGGCGAGCCCGGTACCCGATGTCCAGATCCTCCAGATAGGCAAAATGTGCCTCATCAAAAAGGCCGATCTGCTCCAGGGCGCTCATGCGGTAGATGGCAGCGCCGGCGCAGGCGGAAAAGACCCGGGCGGGCCTTGTATGATCTGCCGCAGGCTCCCCGTGGCCGATGGCTCTGGACCATCCGAAAGCACAGTAAAAATCTCCCGCATCATCCAGCAGCTCCGGCCGGTCCCACATCAGCATGGCCCCGCTGACGGAAAAGCAGCGCTGATGAGGCTCGATGGCGCGGTAGAGCGATTCCACAAAGCCGGGCTCCGCCTTGGTATCGTTGTTCAGCAGGATCACGAAAGGAGATTTTGTCTCCCGGATCCCCACATTCACTGCCTTGCAAAAGCCGGTATTGGTCTTCAGATAGATCCGCTGGACCCAGGGGAACTCCTGCTCCAGGATCTGCCGGCTGCCGTCCTCGGAACCGTTGTCCACCACCAGCACGCGGTAGCTCACGTTTCCGCGCTGGTAGGAAGGGCGCAGATGCTCCAGGCAGTCCTTTAAATAACGCTCTCCATTAAAATTCGGTATAACAATCGTTACTTTTTCCATATCCTGCCCCAATCCGGGTAATATAACATCTGATATCCAAGCTGGCGGACCCGCCTTCCCCAGGCCAGTGCCGGGGTGGTGAGATCCTCGATCCCCTCCAGAAGCGCATCATCCAAAAGCAGCTCTCCGCCCTTGCCCGCAGGCACGCCTTCCCTGGGCAGGGTCCGGATGGGGGTCAGCCGTTCACGATAGGGGATCCCTGTTATTTTTTGGAATTCCTCCCAAAGTTCCGGGCGCACCCGGATGCAACGCAGGTCCAGGGCAGGTGCCTCCTGTGTCAGGACCGCCCTGTGAAGATAACCACTGTAATCTGAAGGGAGATCTCCGTATCTGAGGCTTCCATCCTCCTCCATGAGTCCGCCGACGGTGCGGCCGTGGAATCCGGAAAGGAGTCTTCCACCCACGGCAGCCAGCTCCGGGCGCAGGGCAAAGCCGTCTCCCTCAAAGGCCGGCAGATAAAAGCCCACATGGGCCAGGGGCAGTGCGCGGATCCCCTCCAGGTGGTCCTCCACGGCTCTCCTGCCCGCATCGTAAGCATACCGCTTGCTGGCGGGATTGGCGGCGGTGGACAGATCGTGGCATCGCCAGTGATACAGCACCTGGGGCACATGACAGATCTGCTTTTGGGACAGTCCGCCGGTCACCCGCAGGATAAAATCAAAGTCCTGGGCGCCGTCATATTCCTTGCGGAAGGGATATTTCCGGGCAAGTTCCCTCTGCACACACAATAAATGACATATGTAATTATTACTGTAGAGATACGCTCTGTCAAAATCCGGCTTCCGGTTGGGGCTGAAGAAGGTGACTGCCTCTCCGTCGCATTTGTCCTCATCGGAATACAGGACCAGGGGAGCCTCCCCTGCCTTCCTGCCCTCGGAGATGGCCCGCGCCATCTCAAACAGCGCGTTGGGCGTAAGCAGATCATCGTGATCCAGCAGCAGGATATAGTCCCCTTCCGCCTCCTCCAGGGCGCGGTTGGTATTTTCCGAGATCCCGCCGTTTTCCGCAAGGGGCAGATACCGGATCCGTTCCGGCGCAAGCCCCTCCGCCTCTCCGTTCAGGAGCTCTTCCAGGGCAGCCTTTACGCGGCTCTCTCCGGAAGCGGCCCCCGGGGACGCATCCGCCAGGATCAGGGTGAAGAAAGGATAGGTCTGCCGCAATACAGAAAGCAGCATCTCCCGCAGATGCCGGGGATCCGTCTCATAGGCGGGAACCAGCACGGAAAAATGCGTCCGCTCCTTCTCCGGCAGAGTCTCGGAGAGCGTCCGCTGGGACAGGAGCAGGTCCGCGGAAAATACAGGAGGCCTGTAATCCTCTTCTTTCCGCTTTTGCAGTTCCTCCGTGGCGGCGTACCAGGTGCCCACCGCTCCGTTTCTGCGCAGGTACAGATATGCTCTTTTCAGGTTTCCCGAAACGGACATAGATTACCTCATAGAGAATTCGGATATGGAAAAATCGCCCTTTTGCAGGCGATTTTCCCTATACGGATCCTTTCGGATCACATGATCAAAGCTGTGCTTTCACATCCTCGGTGAGCTGCTCCACCTTCTTCTGGGCATCCTCGATGCTGCTGCCCTTAACACCCATGTAGAACTTGATCTTGGGCTCGGTACCGGAAGGACGTGCGCAGCACCACTGATCATCGGGAAGCTCGAAGTAGAGCACGTTGGACTTGGGCAATCCGGTCTCGCTCTTCTCTCCGGTGACGAGATCGGTCACAACGCCGGTCTGGTAATCGCGGAACTTCAGCACCTTCAGATCGCCGAAAGCCTTGGGCGGCGTGTTGCGGAGCTTCTCCATGAGTGCGGAGATCTGCTCTGCGCCGTCGATGCCCTTCATGGTGATGGTGTACTGGGTCTCCTTGAAGAAGCCGTACTTGTTGTAGAGCTCTACCATCATATCCCAGAGGGTCTTGCCCTCCTTCTTGCAATATGCAGCAACCTCACACAGCATCTGGACTGCCACGATGGCATCCTTGTCTCTTGCGTGAGTGCCGGCCAGACATCCGTAGGACTCCTCCAGACCGAAGACGTAATTGTAGGTGCCTCTCTGCTCAAACCACTTGATCTGCTCACCGATGAACTTAAATCCGGTGAGGACCTCGATGAGGTGGACGCCGTATGCCTTGGCGATGGGGAAGGTCATATTGGTGGTGACAATGGTGGTGACCATTGCGGGCTTCTCGGGCATGGTGTCGGTCTTTGCTCTCTCACGGAGCACATACTCTGCGATGAGCATGCCGGACATATTGCCGGTGAAGGCCACATACTCGCCGGTGGCGGTGTCCTTCGCATAGACGCCCAGTCTGTCCGCATCGGGATCGGTGGCCAGGACGATGTCCGCATCCTTCTCCTTCGCCAGCTTCAGTGCGTAGGTAAATGCCTTGGGATCCTCGGGGTTCGGGTACTCCAGGGTGGTGAACTCGGGGTCGGGACCCTGCTGCTCGGGAACCACATAGACATTCTTGTAGCCCAGCTCGGAAAGGATCCGCTGCACGGGCTTGTTTCCGGTGCCGCACAGAGGGGTGTAGACGATCTTCAGATCCCCTGCCATCTCGGCAATGACATCGGGATGGATGATCTGTTTTTTCAGTGCTGCCATGTACTTGTCATCGATCTCCGCACCGATAACCTGATAGAGGCCTGCTGCCTCCGCAGCTGCCCGGTCCATGGTCTTCACCTCGGCGAAATCCTTGATGGCTCTGACCTCTGCGATGACGTCGCTGTCAATGGGCGCGGTGATCTGTGCGCCGTCCTCCCAGTATACCTTGTATCCGTTGTACTCCGGAGGATTGTGGCTGGCGGTCACCATGATGCCTGCGGTGCAGCCCAGCTCTCTGACTGCAAAGGAAAGCTCGGGGGTGGGACGCAGGGACTCAAAGATGTATGCCTTGATGCCGTTTGCGGCCAGGCACAGCGCTGCTTCCCTGGAAAACTCGGGGCTCATGCGGCGGTTGTCCATGGAGATGGCCACGCCCTTCGCCTGGGTTCCCTTCTTCAGGATGTAATTGGCCAGACCCTGGGTCGCCTTGCGGACGGTGTAGATGTTCATACGGTTGGTGCCGGCGCCGATGACGCCGCGCAGTCCGCCGGTACCGAACTCCAGCTCTCTGTAGAAGCGGTCCTCCACTTCCTTCTCATCGCCGGAAATAGCCTGCAGCTCTTTTTTGGTATCCTCGTCAAAGTAAGGATCCTCCAACCAGCGTTTGTATTCCTCCTGATAGCTCATACGCAATCTCCTTTTCCTCGGCAAATGCCATTATCAATACAAAATAAATACGGGGTTATTATATCATAAAGTGAAAAACCGGGCGAGCATTTCTAAGCGCCCCTATTCCCGCACCCCCAGGGAGCAGTCGCTCCGGTCCAGGGTCAGATTCCGGTTGTAATAAGGGTCTCCTGCTTCCAGCACCTCTTTCCAGCGCTCCCGGAACAGCTTGCACTCTTCCTCATAGCGCTGCTGCTTTGCCGCGTTTTTCCCGTCCACGTCGGAGCCGCGGGAAGCGGATTCGTAGTGGTAGAGCTCGCAGTAGGGATTAAAGATGTTCAACAGACCTTTTTGCCGCAGCCGCAGACAGAAGTCCACATCGTTGAGGGCAATGCGGAAGTCCTCGTCCAGGCCCCCCAGCTCGTCGTAGAGGCTCTTCTTTACCATAAGGCAGGCGCCGGTGACGGCGGACATGTTTTGCTGATACCAGAGCTTGCCCATATATCCCAGGTTCTCCCCGTCAAAGCGGTAGAAGACATGGCCTGCGGTGCGATGGGCCCCCAGTCCCAGGACGATGCCGGCGTGCTGGATGGAATGGTCGGGATAGTAGAGCTTTGCTCCCACGGCACCCACATCCGGGCGCTGGGCAAACATCAAAAGCTCCTCCATCCAGTTTAAGGCGATGACCTCCGTGTCATTGTTCAGCAGCAGCAGGTACTCGCCGGTGGCTTCCTTTGCGCCGAAATTGTTCACGGCGGAGTAGTTGAAATCCCATTTGTAATTCAGGATCCGGACCCGGGGCTCTGCCTCCAGCTCCTTATAGTAAGCAAAAATGCTGTCCTCGGTGGAATTGTTCTCGATCACCAGGATCTCGTAATTCTCATAGGTGGAGCGCTGCAAAATGGAAGAAATGCAGCGGCGCAGGTCCTTCTCATGGTTGCAGTTGGGGATGAGAATGGAGATCTTCGCCTCCTTCTCCAGGGCGTATTTGATCCGGAAAATGGTCTCAAAGGCTCTGGTGCTCTCCAGCTCGAAATCATGGAAGCCCGCCTTCTCCAAGGCATCGCTGACAGCGCCTCTGGCCGCCTCGATGGCGTAGGGCTTGGCGGAGATATCGGAAGCCACGCTGGCCTCGTGGGACCGCCAGTAGTACAGGATGCGGGGCACGTGCACCACCTTCCTGGCCAGGGCCGTAAGCCGCAGGATCATGTCGTGGTCCTGGCTGCCGTCGTACTTCGACCGAAAGAGCTCCGTTCCCTCCAGGAGCGAGCGCTTGAAAACGCTGAAATGGCAGATATAATTGTTGGCCCGGAGATTGTCGATGGCAAAATCCGGCTTAAAGTGCAGGGTGATGAAATTGTCGATGTCATCCCCGCTGAAGGTGCTCTCATCGCAATAGATGTAGTCCGCCCCCTGCTCCGTAATGGCTCTGCAATATTCATAGATCACGGAAGGGTGCAGCAGATCGTCATGGTCCAGGAGACCGATGTAGCTGCCGGTGGCCATCTCCAGGCACATGTTGGTATTGCCGGAGATCTGGAGATTTTTCTCCAGCTTCCGGTAGAGGATCCTGGGATCCGCAGCGCTTTCCGCCCTGCAGTACGCTCCCACATAAGCGTGGGCATCGTCGGATCCGTCCGCCAGGCACAGCTGCCAGTGGCCGCAGGTCTGGTTCTTAACGGATTCCACCATATCCTTCAGGAATTTCTCCGGGGTGTTGTAGAGAGGCACCAGAATGGAGATCACCAGGTCCTCGGGGAACACCGCTGCGGCTTCCTCCGCCCGCTTTGCTTCGTCCGGAAAGCTCTTCTTCCCGTGCATGCCCCGGAGTCTGGCGTCCGTCATTTTCTGGCGCGCCTTGATGGCAAAACCTCTGGGACCGCCCAGATTTTTGATGCGCTTGAAGGTCCGGGCCGTGATCTTGCACGCCCCGCGGAAAGGTCTCGTCACCTTCCAGGACAGGGTGCTCTTGGTCTTTTTCAGTTCCTCCTTCACCCGCTCCGTCTCCGCCCGGCTCTCTGCCAGCTGGCATTGCAGGGCAGTGTTTTTTTGTTTTTCCCGGAGATATTCTTTCTCGTAATCCATGGTCACTCCTTGCGCAGGCCCTGGGGCCCGCCGTTTCTTACAGCGAAAGCACCGCTTTCGTATCCTTACTTCCCGTGACTGCATCCCCCGCGCGCAGCGTAATGCCGATGCGCCAGGTGCCCTTTTGCAGGGCCTCTGCGGGCAGTCGCAGGAAAAATCCCGCCATCCCCGCCATGGGGCATCCCGAAAAAGCCGCCTCCAGATCGCTGCGATACATGGGTACGGCCACAGCGCGGATCTTTTGCCCGTCCGCTGCGGTCAGGGTAAGGATCCTGTCCGCACGCAGCACCGCTTCCGATCTCCCTGCAGGGAACAGGCATCCGAATACCTTCCCCGCCTTGCCGCCCATGGCAGCCAGAGGAAGGACCCAGCCCCGGATCACGCAGGTGTCCGGCGCGCCGGGATAGGGCGCAGGGTCATAGACCGCTTCGTCGATGCGGGCCCTCAGGGGGCCGGCGTTTAAGCGCTTCCCGGGGATCCCTTCGTCCTCCGGAAGGACCTCCGCCGTCATCTCCTTGTCGGTCCAGGGGAATTTGTAATTCACCTCATATCCCAGGGCATTGTCGATGAGATCCGGGTGGTAGTAGGGATCCCGTCCTTCATACTCCGGATAGAGGGCAAAAAGGGCCTTGCGCTCTCCGTAGAGCCGCTCCCATTTCGCCGCATTGCCGGCGTCGGATCCGCGGGTCAGAGACTCGTAATGATCCAGCAGCGCTTCGTTGCATTGCACGTTGCGGTAGCCTGCCCGGGCGAGCCGGAAACACAGCTCCACATCATTGTATGCCACCTTCAGGGATTCATCAAAGGGGAAGGAGCCGCAGGACGCAGGACCTGCTGCCTCCAGCTTCCGGCGCCCTACCAGAAGGCAAGCCGCCGTCACGGAGAGCACCTCCCGGTTCAGGCGGTTGACGCCGTGATAGATGACATCTCTGTCGGAAAATCCCGTCAGTTTGTGGGAGGGACCGTTCTTCAGCATGGTGACGCCCACGTGCTGGATCAGCTCCGAATGGGCATAGTGGAGTCTCGCTCCCACGGCGCCCACGCCGGGCTGCAGCGCCAGGCCCGCCATCTTCCGGAGCCAGTCTCCCTGCAGGATCTCCACATCATCGTTCAAAAAGAGGATCAGATCCCCCTTCGCCTCCCGGTAGCCCAGATTGCACATGGCGGAAAAATTAAACTCCGAAGGATGCACCAGATACCGGAAGCCGTAGCACTCCGAAAGGGCTTCGTACGCTTTGCGGTTCTCCGGGCTGCTGCCGTTGTCGGCAACCAGAAACTCCACATGGGCATACGCCGTCCGCTCCGTAAAGCTCTTTAAGGCCACCTCCAGCACCTCGGGATGGTCCTTGGACAGAAGCACCACGGAAACAAGGGGATCCCCGGGGGTATCGTAAACCACCTGACAGGGGTGCTCCGCTTCCGGCCCCGGGACATGATCGGACCCATCATCGGAGGTCCCGGCTCCGGGCGCCTCATCCGCGCGCTCCCCGGATGCTTCTACATGGGCCGCCAGTCCCCGCTCCCGCAGGATCCGGTCACGCAGGGCTGCGCTCTCCTGGCCGCTGCAGGGCATCCACCGGTCCGCTTCCTCCCCCATGGGGGCCTTCCGGTGGAACAGGACTTCGGGGATGTGGAGGATCTCTTCCGTCTTCCCTTCCGCCATCAGCAGGCTCTCCGCCTCCAGGGTCAGCTCGTAGAGCCGCAGCAGGGGATCCGCAGCGGCGTCACCGCTCCCGGCTCCCACACCTTCCGGGCGACCGGCAGTCTCTTCCGCCTGCGCTCCGCCCGCCTGCGCCCCGTCCACCTTCTTCAACGCCCGCAGCAGCAGATCCTTGCGGAAGATCACCATGCTGCCAAAGTACATGCAATTCAGCAAAAGCTGCGGAGAATACGCTCCCTTCAGCCAGGGAGAATGGAACCTCGCATCCTCGCACGGCACCTCGGCCGCCGGGTCCACGCAGTCCTCATCTCCGTAGAAAAGTGCCCCTTGCGGGTGTGCCTGCACAAAGCGGCGCGCCACGGACGCCAGATCAAAAGCAGGACTTCCGTCACAGGCCGTCAGCGCTGCATAATCCTCCGGTCTGTCCCGCAGGATGACATTAATGTCAGAAAATCCGCTTTCCCGCATGCCATCCCGCAGAGAAAGCACAAAAAGCGAACGGTCCGCAGAAAGCACCTTCGCTTCCTCCGCCCGCTCGCTCATTCTTTGCATGCGCCAGGGAAAATAGGGATGCACCTGCCCGAAGACTTCCAGGCAATAGCGATCCGCTTCCCCATTATGGGATTTTTCCTGTTTTCCCTCTGTCATAATGTCAGATCCTTCCGGCAATCTTGCCCGAAATACCGGATACGATCAGGGTGATCTCCACATCTCCGGGGATCTCAGGCCGCAGCTTCGAGCCGCGAAGCTCTATCTGAGGATCGGAGGTGGTAAAAAGGTACGCTCCGCCCCCCAGGGACTTGCCGTTGGTAAGCAGCTTTGCGGCATTTGCCGGCTTGCCGCCCAAAAGCAATCGCTCCACCTTCACCAGGCAGGGCTTGCTGCAGGGATCGATCCGCAGGTTCCGGCACCCGTCCGCAGGGCGGATGTGATAGGTCTTACTGCCGGGGATGTCTCCCACCTCCCCGTCGGGGAAATAGGACACCTCCTCGGAGTACCCGGTCCCGGGATCCTCGTAGATCTGCAGGCGGGAGTTGGGGCCGGATTTTACGTCCAGTCCGCGCTGCATCTCCGAGAGCCGCCTGACGGGATTGCCGATGTTTTCCCGCATTTCTCCCAGGGCTGCGTAGCCTCCCGTAACGCTCTTCTGGAACTCCATCTCCGCAGAGCGGTAGGCCGCCGCCATCTCCGGCGTTACGCCGATCTGATCCAGGAGCTTGTCCGGATCGCAGGTTTTTCTGCTCTCATCCTCCAGGAGATAGCAGTACAGCGCCCGGTACGCGATCTCTCCGGGGCCCGTCTGCCGCTGCGTGGTCCATTCACAGTCGATGATCTTCCAGGGACCGAAGGGATTCTCCTTCGGCACCAGCACATTGGAAAAGACCAGATCCAGGTCGCTGATCCCGGCTTCTCTTCCGTAATCGATGCGCTCCGCATACTCTGCGAAGAGCTCCCGGAACTCCCGGAAACGCTTGTCCGACAGATAGTCATCCAGCACTTTTTCCAGGCTGACATGTCCCCGGATCAGAGGATAGACCAGGCTGTCCCTTCCTCTGGTGGCGCTCACCACGATCTCCAGGGTGCTGCCCTCATAGCGCTTCTGCAACCGCTCCTCGTTTTCGTGCATGGTCTTCAGATGCTCCCAGGCATCCTTCGTCAGCGCCCGCTTGATCACTTCCTTCCCCGTGATCTCGGTGGAGATCCGGTACGCGCTCTTCCGGTCGTTGGAAAAACGCATGAAACGTACATCGATGGGCTCTCCCAGCACGCAGATGTAGGAGTTGGAGAAAAAGGGGAAATTCCCGTCCCGGATCACCATGTCGTAAACCAGTTTCTCGTCAAAGATCTCCCATCTGTCCCGATCGTAATTGCACAGATTGGTCTTGCACTCCCCCACCTCCGGTAACCTTCTGTCGGAAAAAAGGGTATGCATGAATTTGTAATCCGGATAGGGATAGAGGATCTCGCAGGCATCCTCCCCGAAGCCCGCGGATCTGGCCAGCTGCCGCAACTCTCTGGCGGTAAAGGTCCTGGCGGGACCACCGCAGGGATAGTCCTCCAGTCCGGAGAAAAATTCCCCGTTGTGGTCCTCTCTGCAGCCTGCCCAGTACTTCATACCGGTCTTGTTCTCGATGGCGATGATGATGCGCCCGCCGGGGGCCAGATGCTTTTTCAGGATTTCCAGGAAATCCCGGTAGGGATTCTCGCCGCCGATGTAGAGGCCGCCGTACTCAAAGGCCCCGATGAGGAAAATATAATCATAGTCGGCGGGGAGTTCCTCCTCCACCACCTGGAAATTCCCCACATGGATCCGGATATTGTCGGAATAGCAATGGCGATAAGCGTTGATCCTGCTGCGCCGTAAGGAGAGATCCACGCAGTCCACCTGTCCGCACATCTCCGAAAGGGCGCCGGTGATGGCGCCGCAGCCGCTGCCCACCTCCAGGCATTTTTCCGTGCCCTGCATGGGAACCCAGCGGACGATGTTTTCTCTCAGATGGGACAGATGATAGAGAAAAGGCCAGTTGCAATGGGCCTCGATGGCGTCCTGATAGGTGCCGTCGGGCCGGTCTCGGACCACGGAAAGCATCTCCTGCTCCACCTCGCCGTCGGAGTAGAGATCCTCCCCGGGATAATGATCCAGATTAAGTGTGATCTGTCCGATCTTCTCTTCCTTCATGTACCTCGTGAACCTCAATCTTTGTTTCCATATCGTAGTAGCCCACCGTGTCCTTGTCCGAGACCACGGTGACCCGCATCACGTCGTAGAGCCTGTGGTACACCACAAAATCATCCCGCTCGTAGCCGGTGCAGCCCAGGGAGACCAGATACTCGCCGCCCTGCAGTGTCATGCGCTGGGTAAAGGTGATCTCCAGCACTTCCCCCTTTTTCCCGGGGCGCAGAAAGGCTTTCTCCAGCATGGTGTTGGTGCCGGTGATCTCCACCCCCTTCACGTTCTTGAAGGAGCTGGCAAAAATGGGCTCCGGCAGGTCTTCCTTCAGTTCCACCTGCATGTGCACCGTAAATTCCGAACCTTTGATGACGGAGGTGGTGCGGACCCCGTTCTCATCGGTGATGAAGCAATCGCTGATCACGGCTCTGCCGTCCCCGTACTCCAGGGCCTTGACGTCGGTGCCGTCCTCACTCATTTCCTGTTCCACGCCGTCGTACTGGCCCACCAGTACCTTCTTGTAGGCGTCGATCATCTTTTTGGGCGTGCCCTCTCCCAGCATCACGCCCTTGTTCAGCAGATACACACGGTCGCAGTACTTGCTGATATTGCTCAGGTCGTGGCTGACAAAGAGAATGGTCCTGCCCTGTGCCTTGAACTCTTCGAATTTCCGGTAGCATTTTGCCTGGAAAAACACATCGCCCACGCTGAGGGCCTCATCCACGATGAGGATCTCGGGGTCGATGTTGATGGCCACGGCAAAGGCCAGGCGGACAAACATGCCGCTGGAATAGGTCTTGCAGGGCTGATACACATAGTCGCCGATATCGGCAAAATCCAGGATGGCCTGAAGGCGCCGGTCGATCTCCTCCTCCGTAAAGCCCATCATGGTGCCGTTCAGGTACACATTCTCGATGCCGTTGTACTCCATGTTAAAGCCGGCACCCAGCTCCAGGAGTGCGGAGATCCTGCCGTTTACCTCCACCTCTCCCGCGGTGGGCGTGATGACCCCGGTAATGGCTTTCAGCAGGGTGGACTTTCCGGAGCCGTTGGTACCGATGATGCCCACGGTCTCACCCTTATGGATCTCGATGTTTACTTTGTTCAGGGCGAAGCGCTCCTCATAGAGCTTCTCCCCTTTCCGTTTCCATCCGAAGGAATCACGGATCCTGTCCCTGGGCTTTTTGTACAGCCGGTAGACCTTATCCAGATCCCGCACGGATACTGCGATATCCTGATCCATTATCTCATGTTTCCTTTACATCTTTGATCCTACGGATCAAAGCACGTCTGCAAAATGTCCCCTTAATCTCTTAAAGACGGAGGTTCCGATGAGCATCAGCACCATCGTTGCGACCCAGAAATACAGGGTATGGAAGGGCTTTTCGAAAAACCAGCGATGCTGGAATACCGCGTCCCGGTATCCGTCCACCACATACACCAGCGGATTGATCAAAAGGATCTTGCGGATCACACCGTTATGGATCCGGTCCAGATTCCACATGATGGGGGTAGCCCAGACCAGCACCTGCAGACATACACTGATGAGCTGTCCCAGATCGCGGAAAAACACCACTACCGCGGAGGTAAAATACACCAGGGAAAGAACCAGTGCCATGGTGCACAGACTGTAATACAACACCTGCACCGTGTAGATCGTGGGGGGATACCCGCAGATGCATTGCAGGATCAGCAGCAGCACCAGGAAAAACACATGGGTAAACACCGCTGCCGCCACCTTGATCACGGGGAGCACATCGATCTGAAACACCACCTTCTTCACCAGGTAGCTGTAATCCGTCAGCGCTGCCGTGCCGCTGCTTAAGCCCTCACTGAAGAAAAACCAGGGCACCATGCCTGCGGTCAAAAACAGCACGAAGGGCACTTCCGAGCCGCTGGTGCGGGCATCCGGCATGATCAGACCAAAGACCGCATAATACAGCACGATGGTGACCAGAGGCTGGATGAAAGCCCAGAGGATCCCCAAAAGGGATCCCACATATCTTTTTTTGAAGTCATTCACCGCCAGCTTTCCGATCAGCCTGCGGTTTTGAATGATATCCCGAAAAATCGTCATTGCAAAAGATCCTTACTCTCCCGTTAATCCGTATAGCCCGGGACGATGTCCTTCCAGGAGGATGCGCCGATGACCGGCAGGAAGGTCCTGTCGATCCAGTCCTTATGTGCGGGATCCCCGTCGTCCAGGTAATTCCACACCGCTCCGGCCAGCTTCCCGGAGATGGAGAAATCACACTCTCCTCCTGCAGCCAGCTCATTGTTGGCATTGAGGATGAAGCAGTCCACCATGTCGTTGTACTTGGCCACATAGTAGGAGTAGGCCAGGGCTGCCGCCTGATTGGTCTCACCGGAGACATTGCTCTCAAAGCCGTTCTCCGTCAGCATCACTCTGTGCTGTGCGCCGTAGGTGTTCTTGATATAGTCCGTCACCATCTTCAGGTTCCGGGCGTCAAACATCTCGCTGTCCGGAGACTGCGTCACGCTGGGATTGCCGTCCCAGAGGTTGCTGAAATTCACCTTGGCGGGGTACATATGGGTGCTCACGAACCAGTTCACATTGCCCTTCTTCGCAAGGCCGGCCGCCACATTGTCCAGGAATGCCTTTGCCGGCAGCACCTGCCTGGGAGCAAAGGTCAGATTCCAGGAGTGGTCGATGGCGATGGAGCACCGGGTGTCCGGATTGTACCGGGTCACGATATCGTACATGGCATAGAAGCCTTCCGCATATTTTGCTGCCTTCGTCGCCACATCAAAGGAGGACTCATAGCAGTAATAGGTGGAGTTTGCTTCGTTGCCGTAGATGTAATTGTCGATGTGGAGGCCGTACTCCTGCAGTCTGCTTGCCAGCTTTGTCCACAGGGCACGCATGGTATCTCCGCCCTCTCCGGAGGAAGCGGGCAGATAGTATCCTGCTCCGGCGGGCGCGTTTGCATCGCAGAGCACCTGCTGGAAAGGATAATTGGTATATCTGAGGATAAAGACCGCATTCACGGCGCGGTCCGCTTCATTGAGCTCGCGGATCCGGGAGAAGAGTCTGCCGCCCGGATCGTCCAGATCTCCGGTGAAATAGTAGGTCTTTCCTTCGAATTCATAGGGAACGCCGAATTCCTCGTTCCAGACGAACTCATCCAGGTACAGGTTCATAAAGCCCTGGGGATAGGGATCCGGATCTCCCTGCACACCCTTGATGCCGATGCCGCGGGTGTAAGGATTGGAATTCCTGGGATTGTAATGTCCCTCCTCCGTGTAGGTCAGGCCGTAGCTCTCCACCAGATCACGGAACTCCGCAGAGCAGGAAAAACCGTAGACGATCTCGTTTCGAAGGGCACCATAGCCGATCTGACCCATCCAGTAAGCATAGCCGCCGTCATCCGCGGGACGGCCGAAAAAGGCATTGTACAGCAGACGGATGTAATCTCCGTCACTCAGGACGCGCTGGGAAAACTCGGGGGACCCGATGAAATCCACCGCAGCCACATGGCAGGGATTCACTTCCCCGTCGGCGATCTTCTGGGTCCAGCCGTTTAAGCCTTCCGACTCATAATTTCTCTCCAGCACCACGGTATAGAGTCTGGAAACAAACTGTGCGATCCCGGGGTTGGCAGGCACCGCGCCGGCCATCATGTAGCCCCGCAGGATTCCGAACCGGTCGCAGAGATTGGAGAACTCCTGTGAGTTCACAAAGCCCCTGAGCAGATCGTTCCTGTCTCCGCCGCGAGTTAACACATCCAGCCATCCGGCGAAGCCTTCCTCATCCGGCTCTCTGTCAAAGAAAGCGGTATAGAGCATCGTCACATATTCTTCATTGCTGATCTCCCGGTCCAGAAACTCCGGGCTGTGGAAAAAGCTATGGGCCAGATTGGCACCGTCGGAACGCTGGTTTTCCAGCTGCTCCACCCAGTGGTTCCAGCCGTCCGCATCCGGCTCGCGCTGCAGCGTGATCCGGTAAAAGCGGGCCACAATGGCGCGCAGCTGATCGTTATCTCCGTAAACGGGAGCCTCCTCGAAAAGCGGGCTCTCCTCATCCACCGGATGCATCGAAAGCGCTTTGACCCCGCTTTCGGGAAGTGCCGCAAACAAACAGATGCTCAAGACAAGTGTAATCAGTTTTTTCAGTTTCTTCATCTGCTCCTCCTTTGCCGAAAACTACAGATCCCGCCATCCGGCGCAAAGGGCCTGCGCCCCTGCCGAAAGGGATTGCTTCTTACTTCCGGACGTCGTCGATGCTGCCCCAGTTTAAGTCTCTGTCCGCCAGGATCAGCTCCATATCCTCCGGGATGGGCCATTCGATGCCGATCTTCGGATCGTCATAACGGATGCCGCCCTCATCCCCGGGATGATAGAAATCGGAACACTTATAGCAGAACTCCGCATCCTCGCTCAGTACCAGGAAGCCATGGGCAAATCCCTTGGGGATGAAAAACTGCTTTTTGTTCTCCTCGGAGAGCAGCACGCCGTGCCATTTTCCATAGGTTTCGGACCCTTCTCTCAGGTCCACCGCCACGTCGTAGACCTCGCCCCGGATCACCCGCACCAGCTTATCCTGGGGATGGGCGATCTGGAAGTGCAGCCCCCGGAGCACGCCCCTGCGGGAGGAGGACTGATTGTCCTGCACGAAGGTCACATCAATGCCTGCTGCCGCAAAATCATTGTACTGATACGTCTCCACAAAATATCCGCGCTTATCGCCGAAAACCGTGGGTGTGATCTCCAACAGTCCGGGAATGGCACAGGTCTCCACCGTAATTTTTCCCATTGCTTCAAGCCTCCTTGTAAATGCGTTTCGCTTACTTTCCTCCCGGTCTGCGGGAGGGCCCTTTTAGGGGTATCGGATATCCAGATCCACATTGCCGGAGATGCCGTCAACGCTTCCTCTGGAGGTATACTGCCACATATTGTAATAGCCAGTGTACAGCGGCGTGCTGCGGTATTCCGCAAGCCAGGTCTCGTACTTGTCCAGGCGCTCCGTTTTCAGGTTGTTGTAAAACCAGTTGCGGCTGGCGTAGACGCCTGCGTTGTATCCCGCATTGGTCACGGTGCGGCAAAAGGCTTCGCACACCAATGTCCTGGTGTCCGTATCCAGGCCGTCCGCACGGCCGTGTCCGCCGGCACCCTCGGTGTCGATGTAGATGGGCAGGTCCAGCCCGTACTCCCGCACCAGAGAAACCGCTGCGGAGGCTTCCTCCACCGCCTCGGCCTCATTCACCGCCTGGGTGAAGAAATACACCCCTACCTGCAGGCCTGCTGCCTTGGCCCCTGCGATGTTCACCTTGAAGAAGGGGTCCTCCACCAGCGCGCCGGAGCTGGAACCCCGATATCCGCAACGGATGATGGCGAAGGCAACGCCGTCCCCCGCCACGCGCTTCCAGTCGATCTCTCCCTGCCACTTGGACACGTCGATGCCGGGAAGTGTCCTTCCGTCGCCGGGCTGCAGCTCCTGGATCTCCGACGCATCCGCATCGTCCAGGGCATCCGCCACGGCGGTATCCTCTATGAGGGGCTCGATCTCATCCTCGGTCCGGATCAGCACCGAGATATCCTCGATGACCACATATTCCACCCGGTCCTTCACCCGCACCTTCACGGGAGCGGAAGGCACCTTGTAGCCCTCCACCGGCAGGAGCTCCACCGTGTAGTCCCCGGCGCTTAAGCCTCCGGCGTAAATGATGCCGTCCTGATCCAGATCCCGGTAATCGGCGCTGGAAGCGGAGGCGTCCGTCAGCCGCACGGAAAAGCTCTGCCCCGTCACGGGCGCACCTTCATAGTCCACCACCTGCACCCGCAGATCCTTCTCCACGGAGGTGGTGATGAGACTTAAGTGATTGCTGGTGTCCGTGGTTCTGGCAGAGGTTTCCGCCGGTTTGTCGAAAAAATCTTCGTCCCTCAAAAACGCGGAAAGATCCGTCCCTTTTCGGTGCGGATCCGCGTTTGACACTTCCGTCTCCTCCTCCTGCTCCGCAGCGGGTGCAGGGCGGGGTGCGGAAGGCTTTTTGAAATAGCCGTTGGAATACAAAACCGCCAGTGCCACCAGGATGATCACTGCCACTGACCCCAGGAGGGTCAGGGTTTTCAGTTTAGAGTCCATTGGCTACCTCAACCAGATATTTGCCGTAATCGGTCTTCATCAGAGGCTCGGCCAGCTTTAAGAGCTGCTCCCTGTCGATGAAACCGCGCTTGTAAGCGATCTCCTCGATGCAGGAGATGTAGAGTCCCTGACGCTTCTGGAAGGCGCTGACAAAGTCCGCTGCCGTCAGAAGCATGTCATGATTGCCCGTATCCAGCCATGCGAAGCCTCTGCCCAGAGTCTCCACATGGAGGGTGCCTCTGTTCAGATACTCGTTGTTCACGCTGGTGATCTCGATCTCGCCTCTTGCGGAGGGCTTCACATTTTCCGCGATAGAAACGACATCGTTGTCATAAAAGTAAAGCCCGGGCACCGCGTAATTGCTCTTGGGCTCGGCGGGTTTTTCCTCGATGGAGATGGCCTTGCCGTTCTCGTCAAACTCCACCACGCCGTACTCTCTGGGATCTCTCACATAGTACCCGAAGATGGTAGCGCCTGCTTCGGATGTGGTCCTCTCGTAGACGCTGCGCAGCACCCTGGAAAAGCTCTGGCCGTAGAAGATATTGTCCCCCAGCACCAGCGCCACGGGGTCGTTACCGATGAACTGCTTGCCCACCAGGAACGCATCCGCCAGGCCTCTGGGAGATTCCTGCACCGCATAGGAAAAGCTCATGCCCAGCTGGCTGCCGTCGCCGAAGAGCTCCTCAAAGACAGGCAGATCTCTGGGGGTGGAAATGATGAGTACCTCCCGGATCCCCGAAAGCATCAGGGTGGACAGGGGGTAGTAGATCATGGGCTTGTCATAGACGGGCATGATCTGCTTGGAGATCGCTTTCGTGAGTGGATAGAGTCTGGTGCCGCTTCCGCCGGCCAAAATAATACCTTTCATAGTCCTCTCCTTTTCGAAGATCATCTGTTCTTGTACATGTCGTCGTAGTATTTCTGATAATCCCCGCTGGTGACATTCTTCATCCAGTCCTCATGCTCAAAGAACCAGCGAATGGTCTTCTTGATGCCTTCCTTGAACATGGTCTCGGGCTCCCAGCCGATCTCTGCCTTGATCTTGTCGGGTGCGATGGCATAGCGGCGGTCGTGGCCCTTGCGGTCCGTCACATAGGTGATGAGATCCTCGGTGATATGTGCCTTCCTGGGATCGGAATCCGGCAGCATCTCCCGTAAGGTATCCAGGATGATGTGGATGATCTCGATGTTCTGCTTCTCATTGTGACCGCCGATGTTGTAGGTCTCAAAGAGCCTGCCCTGCTCCTGCACCATGTCGATGGCCTTGGCGTGGTCCTCCACATACAGCCAGTCGCGGACATTCTTGCCGTCGCCGTAGACGGGAAGCTTCTTGCCCTGCAGCGCATTGTTGATGATCAGGGGGATCAGCTTCTCGGGGAACTGGTAAGGGCCGTAATTGTTGGAGCAGTTGGTGATGTTTGCAGGGAAATGATAGGTATCCATGTAGGACTTCACCAGCAGATCCGAGCCTGCCTTACTTGCGGAGTAGGGGCTGTGGGGATCGTAGGGCGTCGTCTCATAGAAAAAGGCGTTGTCGTCGTCGGGCAGGGTGCCGTAGACCTCGTCGGTGGAGACATGCAGGAACTTCTTTCCCTCGGGATAGGTGCCGTCCTCACGCTCCCAGGCGGCTCTCGCACAATTCAGCATCACAGCGGTGCCCAGCACGTTGGTGTGCACAAAGACTTCGGGATTCTTGATGGAGCGGTCCACATGGCTCTCTGCCGCAAAATGCACCACACGGTCGATGTCATTTTCCGCAAAGATCTTCGCGATGGCCTCCTTGTCGGTGATGTCCGCACGGACGAAGGTGTAGTTGGGAAGATCCTCGATGTCCTTCAGATTCTCCAGATTTCCCGCATAGGTCAGCACGTCCACATTGATGATGCGGATGGCATCCCCGTACTTTTTCAGCATGTAGTGGATGTAGTTGGAACCGATAAAGCCGGCTCCTCCGGTAACCAGGTAAGTTCTCATATCGTTGTCATTCTCCTTACTCTTTTTCTAAATCTTTTCTATAGCCCCGGCGGAAGCGGATACCATGCTCCCGCGCCGCCGCAGTTTTTTACTCCGGGCCACCCATAAGTATACCATAGAATGCCGCTCCGGAGAAATGCACATATGATCAGCCGGTGCCCAAATCGCCTCAAAGGCGGTACAGCCCGCTACTCTTCCTTGTCGTAGTAATCGATGAAGTATTTGATCCGGTCCGCGATGAGCTCGCGCCCCTGCCGGTTTAAGTGGATGTGATCCGTCAGGTAGTCGGAGGCATTGTTGCAGTTCACCAGATTAAAATACGCATCCAGGAAGGAGACTCCCAGGCGGTCCGCACAGACGCTGTATTCCCACAGGGCGTAGTCCGAAGGCTTGCCCCAGGAATTGGACCGGAGCTCCGCATCGGAGTAGCTGCCGTCAGGCTCCGGGATGTAGGCGTAGGTGGGGCTGACAACGATGAACCGGATCTGGGGATGATAGACCCGCAGGATGGTCACCGTGGCGCCCATGGAGCCCACAAAGGAGGTCAGTTTCTGATAGTCGCTGTCGAAATGGATGGGCCTGTCCGCAAAATAGTCGGACTCATCATAGAACAGGATGCACACATCCACGTCGTCCAGATCCGCCGCCAGCAGATTGTCATAGGCCAGGCGCCCGTCCGGTGGCGTCGCATCTCCCAGGGTGGCAGCCGCCTCCTCCGGGAAATCGTCGGTGCTCCGGTCCATGGTATTGACGATCATCCAGTAGGGGATGAAGGCATCCATGGGATGGTTCACCGGATCAAAGAGCATCTCCTCCGCTGCCTGATAAGAGCCGGAGACGGCGCAGTTGATGACTTTCGCCCCGGTCTTCTGCTCGATGAGCGCCGGCAGGGAGCTGTCGCTTCCCCTGTCGTCCGCGAAAGGATCGTTACCGAAGAGCAAAATGGTGTCCACATCCTGGTGCACCAGATAGCCGTCCTCGTCCAGCAGCGGCATGATATTGTCGAAATTCTCCTCCTCCACATCGTCCGCCGTCCCGACGGAACGGATATCCACGAAGGTACCCAGCTTCCCGAACTGCCTGATGAGGAGCAGCACGATGGCCACCAGAAGCCCCAGGAAGATCAGGTGGAACACATTGAAGGAAAATCCTTCCTCCTGCTCCTCCATGTCCTCCTTGGCGTCCAGATCGATCATCTCCAGATAATCCGGCATCGGCTCTTCGGAAGGAATCTCACTGTTTTGTTTTCTGTATTTTTCGTCCTTGTTTTTTGCCATAGATCACCCTTAAAAGGTCAGGTCAAAATTGCCGTTCTCGTTTCGATAAATGACATACCCGTCAATTACCATGTCCGCGGGATAGCCGTAGTCTCCCAGTTCCCCGCTGATCTGTCTCCCCTCCGGAAGCACGATGTAGTGGCATCCCCAGGCCGCTGCGCATTCCGCAAGGCGCTTTGCATCGATGACACCAGCCTGCATCAGCCGCGCCAGCTCATGGAAGGAGTTGAAGTCCTGCAGCAGCGTATCCCGCCCGTAGGGCATGCACACATAGGGGGTGTACTGCCGCACGAACTGAAGGAATTCATCCGGAAAGACCGCCATGACCTCCCGCCCGGGAAGGGTGATGGCATCGCACACATCCACCACATAGGAGGGCATGTGAGCGGCATTCTCCGCCTTGTGAAAATAGGGGCTGCGATAGACCAGATCGCCGCTTAGGATAAGGAGCAGCGCCAGCAGGACCCCCGTCAGTACCTTGCGGTGCCCTTTCGCCTGCCGGACCAGATCCGCCGCAGTGGCTGCGATCGTCACCGTCACGGGCAGGAGCCAGAGGATGCGATAGTAGATCTCATCCCCCGCAAACCGCAAGAAAAGTGCCGACAGCCAGGGCTGAAAATACAGGACCAGGAGCAGTGCCGGCATCCAGCCCAGAAGGCATTTTTTCACCGGATCCTTCTCCCGCATCAGGAGATAAACCAGGGCTGCCGGATACAGGACCATCACAAGGCCGGTTCCCATATATTGTTGATAGAGTTCGATGATGGTATGCCACATGATTTCGCCACATTCCTGTTGCTGCGAAGTTCTCGCCGCGTCGCAGTCCACGCACTTCTGTAATCATCCGCAATCCGCTCATTTCCTTGCTTCGCAGGAAATCGCCGTTTGCTCCTGTTTCTCCGGCGTCACACATATGCCCCGGTGCTTGCGAGTACAAAGTAAAGCATTCCGTAAAACAGCGGCGGAAGGACGGCCGGGATCAGCACCGGGAGATGCCGCCAGGTCCGGAAGCAAAAGATGCCGCACAGGCCGGCCGCGCCCAGGAGCAGGCTCACCAGTGCTGCGGACAGCATGGAGCACAGACCAGCTGCCAGGGTAGCGGTGACAAAGGCGAAAATGTAAAGCACCGTCCGCTTCCCGCCACACTTCTTTTCGCTGATCTCCCGGAAGAGCAAAAGGAGCAGGAAAAAGAGCAGGGGCAGCACCAGATTGGCCAGCGCAGCCTTGCCCTGACGGCTCCTTGCCACCAGGAAATTCTCGGGACTGTGGGTCGAGTAATTGCCGAAAAAGATCAGGATCTGGACAAAGACCAGATAGAGGGAAAGGCTCCTGCGATCCTCCCTGAACAGGCTCCTGCCGATGAGGGCGTAGACCGCAAAGGTCCCGGCGATCATCACCCAGGGAAATCCGCTGTGGGCCACGGTGGCAACATCCATTCCGGAGAGCTGCGACAGGATGGAGAGCAGCATGGGGAAGGGGGCCATGCAGTACCGCAGGTTGAGCAGACCGGAGCTGCCGGTATAGGCAACGCCCCGGTACATATTGCCGGAGGCGGCTGCGGTGGTGGCGGTTGCGATGTAAAAGGCATCGTCCCCGTCGTGATAGGTCAGCAGGAAAGAAAGCGCGATCATGATCCCCAAAAGGAGCAGGGACAGACAGATGAGGGCTGTGGCTGCGGGATCTGCGGTCAGCGTTTTGGGCGCAGGGCCGCCTGCACCGGTCCGGCCTTTGGACGCCCGGTCACCGGTCCCGGTCCGCCCTTGGGACCTGCGGCCGCCTGCACCGGTCTCCCGGATCCCGCGGCTCCTGCGCTCCCGGAATATATCCGTCAGGATGCAGGCCGTGCCCGCAAAGGCTGCCGCTGCTGCCGCCGCCGTCCAGTACTCCCGGAGCTCCTCCAGAGGCTTAAGGCGCAGGATCTCCGGCACCGCCAGGAGCTGCAGCAGCGCAAAAAAGCTCAAGGTCCCCATGGCCCAGTAAAAAAGGATCCGCCATACAGGGCCCCATTTTTCCGGCAGTATTTTCTTGTACATGCCGCCTGCGAGCAGTGGGAGCAGCAGCTCCCAGAGCCCCAGGATCAGTACCTTTGTCATTTGGTTTCTCCGGTGGGCGCGGTCTTCGGAAAGGTGCCCCGGAGGATCAAAAGGATCCAGAGGGCGGTGAGGAAGACTGCTTTCTTGTAGTCCTGATCGGCACTTCCCGACAGGGTCAGCGCCGTAACGATCCCCAGGAAAAAGACGGAAATGAGGATCCCGAACTTCCACATGGGGGTTTCAAAGAGGGTGATCTTTCCGGCACGTTTCTTTTCCGACATAAGTGTCAGAAACACTGTGGCTGCTGCGCTCAGAAATGCAGGGACAAACCACCACTGTGCGTAGTCCATATAAAAGGCCGTCAGGAGCGGTGTCTGCCGCTTCATCACATCATAGTTGCGGACGGCATAGCTTTCATACCCTCTCCCCCGCAGCTGCATGGCAGTGATGAGGGGCGGCAGGGTATAGCCTGCCAGGTCCGTGCGGATGTCCCGCAGCAGATCACCGCGGTAGTAGGTCCAGGCATCCCTGGCCACCTGCCGGTAAATCTCCCGGGCACGGATCACGCCTTCACTCGCTTCCAGCGCGGGCTCTAAGACCTCCCGGATATCGTCCGGATCCTTCGACACCGAAAGGAGCATCTCATCCCCCAGGGTCTCCCGCAAGACAGCAGGCCATCTGGCAGGATTGGCGATGGCACCGGTCCAGGCAGTGCGTTCAAAGAAGACCTGCTCTGCAGGCCTGCCGGGCATTTTGATCTGACCGTCTCCCCGGGCGAGGGACATGATGCCGGGAATGAGGCCGAAATACAGCACCGCCACCAGGACGGGATACAGGAGCTGCAGCCGTTTCCCGGGCTTCATCTGAAGGAGCTGCAAAAGGAGCAGTCCCGCCACGGGGATCATCCCGGGATAGAAAAAAGTCGCGTCACATAGAGATGTCAGGAGCCACAAAAGCCCCACCAGAGCCATGTCTCCCGCAGCCGCTTTCCCCCGGAGGGTATAGCGCTCCGGCAGAGGGATCATCCTGCGCACGGATCTGGCCAGCACCCCGGTTTCGATCAGCAGCAGACTGCTCAGGAGGGAGTAGGGCAGAATGGCCAGGTGGCATTGCATCATATGGGGGAAGGTCAGGACCACCAGACTTCCCGAGACGCAGAAGCGCCGGTCCCCGCCAAAGAGTCGCAGACTCCGCAGCGCAAAGTATCCCGAGAAAAAGCCGAAGCCCAGCTGCAGCAGATACATGAGGCAGTACCAGGGAATGCCCAGAACGCCCCCCAGGACCCGGATGGGCAGCAAGAGCGCGGGATACAGCAGGTCTCCGCCCTCCGCGCTTTGCAGGGTACCGGAAAAACGCACCAGCTCCGCAGTCTCACCGAAGAGCTGCAGGGTGCCGAAATTCCGCACCATCCAAACCAGCCCCGTCATTACCTGCAGGCCGAACCCTATGATCACCAGCCAGCGCAGAATACTGACAGCTTTGTCACATTTATGCATAGAAAGCCTTTACCGCATCACAGATCCGGTCCACCGTCTCAGGCTCCAGACCGTAATACATGGGGAGACGGAGCAGGCGCTCGCTCTCCTTCGTGGTATAGACATCCTCCCCATGGAAACGGCCGAAGTGCTTTCCTGCGGGAGAGGAATGCAGCGGAATGTAATGGAACACCGCCATGATCTCATTTTCCTTCAGGTGCCCGATGAGAGCGGTGCGCTCCGTGATGTCCTTCGCTTTGATGTAGAACATGTGCGCGTTGTGCACGCACTCTGCGGGGACATGGGGCAGTTCGATCTTCCCGGCATCCGCAAGGGGCTGCAGGTTCCGATAGTAGCGGTTCCAGGAGGACAGTCTCTGATCGTTGATCCTGTCCGCCACCTCCAGCTGGGCGTAGAGGTATGCCGCGTTCATGTCGCTGGGCAGATAGGAGGAGCCGTAGTTGACCCAGGTGTATTTGTCCACCTGGCCGCGGTAGAACTTGCTGCGGTCGGTTCCTTTCTCCCGGATGATCTCCGCTTCCTCCGCCATGGCGGGATCCTTGATGAGGAGGGCGCCGCCCTCTCCCATGCTGTAGTTTTTGGTCTCGTGGAAGCTGAAAGCGCCGAAGTCGCCCATGGTTCCCAGAGCCTTCCCCTTGTAGGTGCTCATGACGCCCTGGGCGGCATCCTCCACCACCAGGAGATTGTGGCGCTTTGCGATATCCAGGATGGTATCCATCTCGCAGGAGACGCCTGCGTAGTGCACGGGTGCGATGACTCTGGTCTTTTCGGTGATGGCCGCCTCGATGAGCTTCTCATCGATGTTCATGGTGTCGGGGCGGATGTCCACGAAAACGGGAACAGCCCCCCGCAGCACGAAGGAATTGGCAGTGGACACAAAGGTAAAGGAAGGGAGGATCACCTCGTCTCCCGGCTTTAAGTCGCACAGCAATGCTGCCAAATCGGTGGCATGGGTGCAGGAGGTGGTAAGGAGCACCTTGCCGGCGCTCGTTTTTTCCTCCAGCCATTTGGTACATTTCGCGGTATATGCGCCGTCTCCGCAGATCTTCTCGTTGCGGATACATTCCTGGATATATCCCGCTGCGGTCTCCACATAGGGAGGAACGTTAAATCTGATCATGTTTTTTCCAAGCTCCTTTCACCTGCTCGGGCAGGTTGTCCGTGACATCTCTGATGATATATCTGGGACGGCCCTTCACCTCTTCGTAGATCCGGGCGATGTAATGTCCCACGATCCCCAGGCCCACCAGCAGGAGTCCTCCGATGATGAGGAGCAGGAGGATCACCGTGGTAAATCCGGTAGCAGCGTTTCCCATACAAAACCGTACCAGGGTCTGGATCCCCAGCACTACGGCAAAGAGCAGGAAGACCCATCCCATCACGCTCACCGCCTGCAGGGGGGCGGTGCTGAAGGAAGTGGCATTGGACACGGCGTAACGGATGAGGGAACGCATGCTCCACTTGCTCTTCCCCGCCACACGCTCCTGTACGTCGTAGGTCACCCGCTCGGTGCGAAAGCCCACCCAGAAGCTGAGGGCCCGGAAAAAGGTCCGGCGCTCCGGAAGCTCCAAAAGGGCCGCCACTGCTTTGCGGTCCAGCAGTTTATAGTCGGAGGACGCCTTCATGTCCATGTGGATCAGGGCGCTCATGATGCGGTAGAAAAGCCCCGCGGAAAGCTTATATCCCAGGCTCTCCCTGCCGCGGCTGTTCTTGATGCCCTCCACCACCTCTGCGCCGTCCCGCCATTTTTCCAGCATCTCGGGCAGGGCGGAAGGGGGATGCTGCAGATCGCAGTCCATCACCACCACAGCGTCTCCCGCTGCCAGCTCGAGCCCTGCGAAGATCGCCGCTTCCTTGCCGAAGTTCCGGGAGAACTCCGCTCCCTTTACATGGGGATTGTCCTTCGCCACCCGCAGGATCTCCTCGTAGGTCCCGTCCCGGGAGCCGTCGCTGATAAAGAGGAGCTCGTATTCCTCCGGCAGAGGATCCAGTACTTCCGTCAGGGTCTTTGCTGCGATGGCGATATTTTCTTTTTCATTGTATGCCGGCAGTACGATCGACACCAGTGCCATAATTTCTTCACCATCCTTGTAGCCCAAAAAGCGCGTCAGCGCTTTGGGAAACGATCAGTCCTTGTTCTCTGTCTTTACATAGAGCACCCCGTCCACGATCCGCAGGGCGGATGCAGCAGGGAAGCTGTCCATCTCCCGGTACTCCGGGGAGTAGTAAATATCCGTTACCTCCTCCACCGGCAGGAAGTTCACGGTAGCCCCCAGATAATTTTTCAGGAAGGAGCCGTAGTTTTCTCCGGTGTAGACCAGGTAGTCTCCGTTCAGGCCGATCATGCCGTCCGTCACCTTGCCGGTAAGGTCCGTCTCCGGATAGCTCTCGTCCCCCACCACCCCGATGATGGCCACGGGCATGCCGCGGTAGTAGCCTTCCGTCTGCTCGATGCGGTCCAGGAGACGCAGACAATACCCGTAGGTCTTCTCGTACTTTTTCTGCAGGTTGGCGTAGCCGATATTGTCCGCCAGGCCGTAGCAGAAGATCAGGACTGCGCCTGCGGTCAGGACTGCGGGGAAGAGAATCCCGGCGGTTTTCTCCCGGAAGTCTCCCGCCTGATCCGCATAAGCAAGCGCCAGAAGGGGGATCAGCACCCAGGCATACCGCATGATCAGGTGATAGTTCACGGAAGGGGTGATGAGCAGGATCCCGTTCAGTGCCGGAGGCAGGGCCGCCAGGGTCAGGAAAAACAGAACGTAAAAGAGCGGTTTTTTCAGCCAGCCGCCCTTCCGGAGCCTGCCGAAAAAGGTCATGGCGGCCGCCACAAGCAGCATGGCAAGTCCGATCCCCGCAAAGGCATTGGGGATCAGGGAACCTCCCGAAAGAGGGTATTTGACAAAATCCGTATACACATGGGGAATCGCGCGGAGGAAGGTGGCATCCGCTGCCCCCTCTCCCAGCCGGTCGATGCCCTGGTAGGTATCCAGCTCCTTCCCCTGGATCAGGAGGAAGATCCGCAGGATCACATAGTAGAGGGCAAAGCCCGAAACACCCATGATAAGGTGGTTTACCAGCACCCGGACAGGACCTGTCCCATTTCCGACACTTTCGTCAGAAACAGAGGCATCTCCGAAGGCCCGCAGCACCACGTAGATGCTCAGGACAATGGCAAAGGGCAGATACGCCTGATAGATCCCCATGCTGAACGCAAGGCACAGGGCGCCCCACAAGGGTCCCCATTTTCCTGCGGAAGTCAGCCTGACGGCGCAGACCGCCAGCAGCAGCCCGCACATGTATCCGTCCAGGGTAAAGACATAGGCAAAGGTGGAAGCCAGTGCAGGGAATGCCACCAGCAGGCCTCCCGTAAGAATGCCCGCCCGGACGCTCCGCAGCTGCAGGAGATCCGCCAGGACCCCCGCTGCCAGCGCCAGATACAACAGCCCCAAAAGGCCGATGACCCAGGGCACCGTAAAGTAGGAGGATGCCCCGCAGGCGATCATCAGAAACCACCTTCCGGAGGTGATCATGTTCTGATCAAAATACATGCTGCTCAGCCCGTCGTGGTTGGGAATGTCCGAGAGCATGGCAGGCAGATGGACCAGGAGCCCGATGACAAAAGCCCCTGTCATTGCGGCCCGTACCTGCGCGGAGAGCTTTTCCGTATAGGATTTTAGAAACGTATCCATTCCAGTCATTGTTTTTCCCGTAATCTGTTCCAAAGCGCCTCAGTCAGCGCCTCAGCGATCAGTCTTCTTCCTTCCGCGTTGGGATGCATGCCGTCCACGGTGTAGACCCGCCAGATCTCCGGATCCTCGGAGCTTTCCGCCTCCGGATAGACGTCCCGCAGGGAGATGAGGCCGCAGCCCGTCTCCTCCGCCACCTGCGCCTGTACGTCTGCAAAATCATCCAGGGTACCGTATCCGAAATCCCGGTCCGCGCCTGTCTGCGCCGATGTCTCCAAGGGGTACCAGACGTAAGGGCTGGAGGCCAACACGATGTCCAGGTCGGGGTATTTTTCCTGCAGACTGCCGATGATATGCCGCAGGGCGCCCCGGTAATTGTATTCTCCCGTGGGGTTCGCAGGATCCTCCAATGCGGAGCCTCCCTGGTAATCGTTTAACTGATGCTCGATCACCAGGATCTTCACGCCGGAGAGGTCGATGCGTTCCAGCGCAGCCAGCCGTTCCCCGAAATAGTCCGTTGCATTTTCCCGGACCCGGGCATTTTCCTGGACCCGGAAGTCTCCGGTGACCATGGCCTGGGTCAGGGCCGCCATACAGAAGGCGTCTCCCATATAGCCCAGTCTGGCGTCCACATCCCGGTAGCAGAGGGCTGTTCCGCCGAAGCTGCCGTCCGCGATCACGGCGTCCATGGACTGATTCATCAAAGCAGCCACGGAGGTCTCGTCCCGGGTATAGGCAAAGATGCTGTCTCCCATCAGGAGGATGTCGGGGGTCTCACGCCCCGGCGACAGCTGTCTTGCAAAGCCGCGGAAAAAGAAGGCAAAAAGGATGCAAAAGAGCAGGAGTCCCAGCAGCGGATATGCGATTTTCCCCTTCAGCTTCTCCTTCAAAACAGGCTCCTTTATGCCGGCTCGATCCTGCCGTTTTCCACCCGGAAGACGCGGTCGCATTTCTCGATGGTCTGCAGGCGGTGAGCGATGATGATGAGGGTCTTCTTCCCCCGGAAATGATTGATGGAGTCCATGATGGCCTTCTCGGTATCATTGTCCAGGGCGGAGGTTGCTTCATCCAGCACCAGGATCTCAGGGTCGTGGTACAGGGCTCTGGCAATACCGATCCTCTGGCGCTGACCGCCGGAGAGACGGATGCCCCGCTCGCCGATGCCGGTGTCCAGCCCCTCGGGCAGTCCGCGGACGAATTCATCCAGCTGTGCTTCCCGGAGGACCTCCCAGATCCGCTCCTCGCTGATCTCCTCCTCCGGCACGCCGAAGGCCACGTTTCTGCGGATGGTATCATCCAGCATAAAGATCATCTGGGGGATATAGCCGATGTTTTTCAGGAATCTGCGATAGTCGTCCTTCGTATCGCACGCATCCGCATAGATGGTGCCCTCCTGCGGGACCAGGAGCCCCAGCAGGATATCCACGATGGTGCTCTTTCCGGCGCCGGAGCTGCCCACGATCCCCACGGAGGATCCGATGGGCACCGTCAGGTCTGCCTTGTCAAAAATCTTCACATCCGTGCCGGGGTAGGCGTAAGTGATGTGCTCCAGGCGGATCTCCTTCCGGATGGGCATACGCTCGGACTTCGGATCCGCAAAGGACATGTCCACCTTGCCTTCGCTGATCTCATCCTGGAGATTGTCGCTGACATTCATGAGGAACGGCTCGAAATAGGCCATGGAATTGAGCTGATTGTTGATGCGGTTCACGGCGGGAAGCAGGACCACGGCAGCGGCCGCCAGTGTCGCAAAAACACTGAGCATGTTTTCCGTGGAGGAGCCGGTTCCGATCAGCACCATCATGTAACCCACCATGGTGATAACGCACACCGTCTCCATCAGGAGTTTGGGCACAGAATTGTAGAGGCTGTAATGCTGAACGGCATTCACATACCCCTGTCCGCAGTCGCAGTACCGGTCCACAAAATACTGCTCTTTGCCGAAGATCTTTACCTCTTTGATGCCTTGCACCGTCTGAGAGATCCATTTGAAAAGCCCGCTGTAATAATCCTGATTTTCCTTGCCGGCTCGGTACATGACAGGCTTTAAGACCTTCTTGATCACCAGCATCAGCAGCAGGATCGCCACCGCCAGCAGGATCGTCATAACGCCGCTCTGCATCAGACAGTAGGTCACGACACAGATGCTCACCACACCGTCGGAAACCATCTGCAGGAGGGCCAGGATCAGCGCGTACATATTGTTCACGTCGGAAGTAATGCTCCGCTGCACCACGGCCGTATCCGCGTTCAGGTAGTACTCATACCCGCGGCGCAGATAGTTGCGCATCATCCGCTCCGAAGTGCGGAACTGGTTGGTGTAGACAAAGGCATACATCGCCTTCTGCTGCAGGTAGAGATACGCATTTTTCAGGATGTAGATCAGGATGAGCAGCGTCATCATCACCAGAGAGAAGGTCCGAAAATCCTCCATCCCCAGCAGGTTATAAAAGGTCCGGACGGTATCGCTCTTCTGCACGGCCTCGGGATCGATGACCACGTTGACGACGCCCACCAGGAGACTGACTCCCAGGGTCTGCAAAAAAGCGCCGATGATCATCATAAAGCAGATCAGCAGCATGGTCCTTTTCTGTTTTCCGTCCAGTAATTTGTTCAGCTTGCCAAGTATTCGTCTCATATTGTTCCGATCAGATCAGATCCCGCAGTGCCCGGGCAAGGCGACATGCGCCTTTTCCGTCGATGGCTTCCCGCAGCGCAAGGCTCCTGCGGGTCCGCAGATCCGGATCCGTATTTTTTGTTAAAAGCGCAGGAAGGTGCTCCTCCAGCTCCGTCCCGCAGTCGGCACGACCCGCACAGTCCATCAGGTCCCGGTCCGCAAATACGGCTGCATTTTGCAGCTGATTGTCCGCCAGGGTATAGCAGATGGCAGGAACCCCGGCTGCGGCCAGTTCGTACAATGTGCTGCCGGCGGCGGATACCGCCAGATCCGTCCGTGCATAGAGCGCGGGCATATCCTCCACAAAGTCCAGAAAATGCAGACCGGCATGGCCTGCAAAACGCTGTTCCAGCTCCGCTTTCAGCTCCCGGTGGTTACCGCACAGGGCCGTGATCTCCTTCCAGCCTCCCGCGAGGGCAAGGGCCGTCAGGCGCCCCAGGATGTCATAGGGCATGGAGCCGCCGCACATGAGCAGGAGCCTGTTCGGAAATGCCGGGATCTTCGGTGCCGGGATCTCCCCAAATGCCTTTCGCAGCGGCGCATAGGAAGGCCCCAGCAAAAAGGCGGTTCCCCGATCTGCGCCTCCGTAAGAAGCTCTGTCTGCGTAAATCTCGTAATTGACGATGGCCCGGACCCGGGGCGTCATGTCCATCAGGTCATCCATCCAGACCACAGGCACCGTATCCCCTGCCGCCTTCAGGTAAGAAGCGGTGGCCCGGTAGGAATCCACCAGGAGCAAGTCAGGGCGGCCATCCCGCAGCACCGCGTTCAGGGAAGGGATCTCTCCCTCCATGTCCTGCCAGTCCGTATCCAGAACGATACATGCATACCCTCTTCCGGTGACGGTGCTCACTGCGCCCTGATCGGCGGATACAAAGGTCACCTCGCCCCCCAGATCCCGAAAGGCATCCGCAAGGGAAAGGCAGCGCTGCACATGTCCCGAAGCCACGGTTTCATTTTTGTCCGCTCTGATGAGCAGTTTCATAGATTCTCCCTGAGGTTGCTTTCTGTCCTCTCTTATTGACTCGCTCCGCTCCTCAATAAGCATCGCTTCGCTCATAAATTCGCTCCGCTCAGTGGTAATCCACCTTCATCATGGTGAGCCCTTTCGCGGGCGCGGTGGCACCTGCTTTTTTTCGGTCCTTCGCCGCCAGGAGTTCCGTCATGCTCTCCGGCGTCCGCTTTCCCTGTCCCACCTCCACCAGGGTGCCGGTGATGATCCGGACCATGTACTGGAGGAAGCCGTTGCCGTGGAAGGTGATCCGCAGGTAGTCTCCCTCCCGCTTGAAATCGATGGTATCCACGGTGCGGACGGTGGATTTTTTCATGCGGGCGTTCCCGCAGAAGGAAGCAAAATCATGCTCCCCTATCAGCAAAAGTGCAGCCTCCCGCATCGCCGGAACATCCAGCGGAAGAGGTGGCTGCCAGACATACTTTCGATCAAAGGTGGGCTTACACTCGCCCAGGTACAGCGTGTAACAGTAGGTCTTGCCGATGGCGTTGTAGCGACTGTGAAAGCGCTCTCCCGCCACCGCCACTTCCTTGATGCAGATATCCTCCGGCAGATAGAGATTGCAGTAATCTCTGATCTGCACGGGGCTCTTCAGGGTGTCCATCCAGACATTGGCGATCATGTTCTCCGCATGGACACCGGCATCCGTCCGGCCGGCACTGATGACCTCGGGCACTTCCCCCTCCGGGAGTTCCAGCATGCGTGCCAGCACGCGCTCGATCTTGCCCTGAATGGTCATGTCTGTATCCGGCTGGTGTTCCCAGCCCCGGTATTTCGTTCCGTCATAACGGATGGTCAGTCTGTAATTGGTGTTCACGCACCGATTTCCTTTCGAATAGCTGCAAGAAGATCATCATAGGATTCAAAGGCCTGCAGATCCGGGTTCTCCGCTTTGATGCCGTCGGGGCTGCGGAACAGGAATCCGGCCTTGCTGGCACGGATCATCTTCAGATCGTTGTAGGAATCGCCGGAAGCGATGGTCTCATATCCGATGCCCTGTAATGCCTTTACTGTGGTGAGCTTGGACTGCTCGCAGCGCATGCGGTAGCCGGTGACCTCTCCGCTCTCCGCTACCTCCAGGGTGTTGCAGAAGATGGTGGGATAGCCCAGCTTCTTCATGAGCGGGGCTGCGAACTGGGTGAAAGTATCGCTGAGGATGATGACCTGGCAGAGGCTCCGGAGCTCATCCAGGAACTCCTTTGCGCCCTCCATGGGATCGATGGTCTCGATGACCTTGCGGATCTCGTTTAACCCCAGGCCGTGCTCTTTCAGAATGTCCAGACGGAAGCGCATCAGCTTGTCATAGTCGGGCTCGTCTCTGGTGGTGCGGCGCAGCTCCGGGATCCCGGAAGCCTCCGCAAATGCGATCCAGATCTCGGGCACCAGCACACCCTCCAGGTCCAGGCAGGTAATAAACATCGGGTTCTCCATTTTTTCATAATCTCCTTTACGACGGTTTATTCTTCAGCTCCGTTAGACAGCTGTACCTTGTCCTTCGGAAGCCATTTTTGCAGGCATTCCTCCAAAGCCTTGCCCACGATGGGCTTGGCCAGATAATCGTCGAAGCCGTAGTTTAAGTACATCTGGCGGGCTCCCTCGATGGCGTTTGCCGTCAGCGCGATGACGGGGACACCGTCCACCAGGTTCTCGTCCTTCATCACCCGCAGCGCCTCCACGCCGTCCATTTCCGGCATCATGTGATCCAGCAGCACCAGATCGTATTTTTCCTTGCGCATGAGGTCCACCGCCTCCCGGCCGCCGGTGCAGAGCTTGATCTGCACACAGGTCTTCTGCAGCAGGAGATCCGCCACACGCAGGTTCATATTGTTGTCGTCCACCACCAGCACTTTGGCTTCGGGGGCACGGAAGTCCTCTTTGTAAACTTTGGTGCCGGAGGCAAGGAGCTCATTCTCCTCCAGCTTCACCTCGCCGATGCGGCCGTCCTTCTCCAGCTGCTGCGGGATGGTGACCACGAATTTCGTTCCCTTGCCGTACTCGCTGCGGACCTCGATGTTGCCGTTCATGATCTGCACCAGGCGCTGGGAAACCGCCAGCCCCAGGCCTCTGCCCTCGGAGCCGCCCTTGGTGCTGTCTTCCAGTCTGGAGAAGGTGCGGTAGAGCTTCGGCAGATCCTCGGGGCGGATGCCGATGCCGGTGTCCTCCACGGAGATCAGGAGATTGACCCTGCGTCCGGGACCCTTTTCGTAGTTCACATCCAGGGTAATGGTACCCTCCTGGGTGAATTTGATGGCATTGCTCATGAGATTGGCGATGACCTGACGGACTCTGGCCTCATCTCCCAAAAGGAAATTGGGGGTGCCGGGGAAGACCCGGAGATTCAGCTTCAGTTCCTTGGAACAGATCCTGGGGTAGAACATCCGCACCAGGCTGTCCACCACATTGCGGAGCTCATACTCCGTGGGGAGCAGGATCAGTTTTCCGGAAGAGATCTTGGCAAAATCCAGGATCTCGTTCACGAGGCTCAGCAGCGTGCTGCCGGAATTGGCGATGCCGTTGGCATACTCCGTGATCCGGTCGTCCTCGCTCTCCCGGAGGATCATCTCATTCATGCCCAGGATGCCGTTGATGGGCGTGCGGATCTCGTGGGACATGGATGCCAGGAAATCATCCTTTGCGCGGTTCGCCTGCTCTGCTTCGTTCATGGCTTCCAGCAGCCTCCTGGACTGGGAGGACATGGTGGTGGCAAAAAGGAGCGCCACACTGACGGCAGTAGCCATATTCTGCAGTGAGACGCCGTAAAATGCCACCTGCAGAGGAAGTGCGATCAGGGGGAGGATCAGGTAGGTCGCCATGGCCAGAAGCTCTACATTGCTGAGGGCTCTGTGATAGTGGATCAGGATGTAAGCAGCAAGCAGCAGGCCGATAAATCCGGGCAGCTGGGAAATGATAAAGAGCGGCCCTCTGGTGTACACATTGTACTCGGTAAAGTAATAGAGGTGTCCCGTAAAGAGGTTGATGATAAGCCCTACCTCAGAGATGATCAGGAGCACCCGGAAGATCCATTCGATGGCAGGCAGGACCTGCACTTTCTTCTCCGCAAGCACCGCCCGGACATAAGTGTAGAACAGATAAATCAGCAGATAATTGCTGAAAAAGTTCATAAAGTTACCCGCTCTGCAGACAATCATTCCCGCCGTGGTAGGCACACCGCGATAGGCCCAGGCCAGACAGTCACTGATCATGAGAACCATCGTGGCCAGCGTGATGGCAGCCGTCCTGTGGCTCAGGGATGCATTGACCTTTGATCCGTTGAACACCGTGATGGTGGCAATGGCGCAAAAGATGGCTCCCCATATTTCCAGCGTCATATGAAAGATTGAAACAGTTGACATAACTACCTCCCAGCAGCTATAAAAAGCGCATAAACCCCCACGCTAATAAACATACTGATACAGATATAAAATTATCATAAAATCCGCATAAAGTCCACCTTTCAAAGGGAAAAGGCGCATTTTCCGCAACAAAAAAGGCTTCGGAGATTTATCTCCGAAGCCTCAGGGCACGGTTATAAGTCTGTTCCTCTACGCCAGCAGATCCAGGGAACTGCCGGTAAGCTCGTAGGAAGTGGCAAATCCGCCTCTTCCGTAGCCCGTGGTCGCTGCGCCGAACTGCTGCGCCACACGGTTATATGCTGCCGCCGTTTTCTGTGCCTCTTCTGCCTGGGCGTATTCCGCCTGGGCGGGGGACTTTACCTTCACCGCATTCGCATCCGGGTAGGATACCGGCGAAGTCTTTGCAACCTGCCGTGCAGGAGAAAGATCCGGGGTAGGCAGGGTCGAGTTCTCATAATCCTCGGATACTTCCGCCCGGTTCTCCAGGGGGTATCTGAGGGGCTGTATGTAGGATAAGGAACCGGAGGAGATCCGGCCGATGGCTCCAACACCCATACCATCCGCTCCTTTCCGCAGTGCCCGTCAGGGAATCTGCACTTTCTATAGTCTTTAGTCTACCACGAAGTGGGAATCCCCGCAATCATAGGATTCTTAAACTTTTCTGAAATACAGGATTTGCCCCCCCGCAGGATGTGTCCTCATGCCGGCACGGCACCCACTCTCCGAACTGATCGCGAAAAAAACGACCGCCTGCTTACGCAAGCGGTCGTTAAAAGACTTATCGGATCATTGAATTACTCAGATGATATGTCTATTATCGATTACTCGATGATACATGATCATTGAATAATTTTAATTATTCAATGATAGACGCAACTCTTCCGGAACCTACGGTTCTGCCGCCCTCGCGGATAGCGAAGGTAAGACCCTGCTCCATAGCGATGGGGTGGATCAGCTCGATGGTCATCTCGACATTATCGCCGGGCATGCACATCTCGGTACCTGCAGGCAGGTTGCAAACACCGGTAACATCGGTGGTTCTGAAGTAGAACTGAGGACGATAGTTGTTGAAGAAAGGAGTGTGACGGCCACCCTCGTCCTTGGTCAGAACGTACACCTGAGCGGTGAACTTGGTGTGGCAGGTAACGGTGCCGGGCTTAGCCAGGACCTGTCCTCTCTGGATATCCTTACGATCAACGCCACGAAGCAGAGCGCCGATGTTATCGCCGGCCTGAGCCTCGTCCAGCATCTTACGGAACATCTCGATACCGGTGATAACGCTCTTGGAGGTCTCCTCCTTGATACCGATGATCTCGACTTCGTCGTTCAGGTGCAGAGTACCACGCTCCACACGACCGGTAGCAACGGTACCACGACCGGTGATGGTGAAGACGTCCTCGACAGGCATAAGGAAAGGCTTGTCGGTGTCACGCTGAGGATCGGGGATGTAGGAGTCAACAGTGTCCATGAGCTCCATGATCTTGTCACCCCACTCGCCGTTGGGATCTTCCAGAGCCTTCAGAGCGGAACCCTTGATGATAGGGCAATCCTTGAAATCATACTCCTCAAGCTGCTCGGTAACTTCCATCTCGACCAGCTCGATCAGCTCGGGATCGTCAACCATGTCGCACTTGTTCAGGAATACAACGATGTAAGGAACACCCACCTGACGAGCCAGAAGGATGTGCTCCTTGGTCTGAGCCATGACACCGTCGGTAGCAGCGACAACCAGGATAGCACCGTCCATCTGTGCAGCACCGGTGATCATGTTCTTGACATAGTCAGCGTGGCCGGGGCAGTCGACGTGTGCATAGTGTCTGTTCTCGGTCTGATACTCAACGTGTGCAGTGGAGATGGTGATTCCTCGCTCTCTCTCCTCGGGAGCCTTATCGATGTTCTCGAAATCAACCTGTGCGTTGCCGGCAACTCTAGCTGCCAGAACCTTGGTGATGGCTGCGGTCAGAGTGGTCTTACCATGGTCGACGTGACCGATGGTACCGATGTTACAATGGGGCTTGGTTCTCTCGAATTTTGCTTTAGCCATTTTGAAATCCTCCTAAAATTGACTTTAATTGTGCCAGAGGGTCCTGCCAAAGCAAGAGACCCGACTAGCACATATTATAGTAAATAGTTCTCTTTATTTCAAGAAGTTTTTACTTTCCGCTCTTTGCTGCCAGGACCTTCTCCTGAACGTTCTTCGGAACGGGCTCGTACTTCTCGAAGAACATGGAGTAGTTGCCACGACCCTGGGTTCTGGAACGAAGATCGGTGGAGTAGCCGAACATCTCAGCAAGAGGAACAAAGGCACGGACGATCTTGCCGCCGCCGATGTCATCCATACCCTCGACGCGTCCGCGGCGGGAGTTCAGGTCGCCGATGACATCGCCCATGTACTCTTCGGGCATGGTGACTTCCACCTTCATGATGGGCTCGAGCAGCACGGGAGCTGCCTTCTGCATTGCTTCCTTGAATGCCATGGAACCGGCGATGTGGAAGGCCATCTCGGAGGAGTCGACCTCATGGTAGGATCCGTCGTAGACGTTGGCGTGGATGCCCAGAACGGGGAATCCGCCGAGGATACCTGCCTGAGCAGCTTCCTTGATACCTTCGCCGACAGCGGGGATGTACTCCTTGGGAATGGATCCGCCGACAACGGTGGATTCAAACAGCAGTGTGGGAGGCTCGTTGATCAGAACGTTGGCCTTGGGGTCAACCTCAAAGTGATCGCAGTTTGCCTCCATGGGCTCGAACTTCACTTTACAGTGACCGTACTGTCCACGACCGCCGGACTGCTTAGCGTACTTGGAATCCACATCGACAGCCTTGGTGAATGCTTCCTTGTAAGCAACCTGAGGAGCACCGACATTGGCCTCCACATGGAACTCACGGAGCAGTCTGTCGACAATGATCTCCAGGTGCAGCTCGCCCATACCTGCGATGATGGTCTGGCCGGTTTCCTGATCGGTGTGCTGACGGAAGGTAGGATCCTCCTCGGCCAGCTTAGCCAGCGCTTCGCCCATCTTGTCCTGACCTGCTTTGGTCTTAGGCTCGATGGCAAGCTCGATAACGGGCTCGGGGAACTCCATGGACTCCAGGATGACAGGGTGCTGCTCATCGCAGACGGTGTCACCTGTGGTGGTATCCTTGAAGCCGACAACGGCTGCGATATCACCGGAGTAGACCTTATCCAGCTCGGTACGCTTGTTGGCGTGCATCTGGAGGATACGGCCTGCGCGCTCCTTCTTGCCCTTGGTTGCATTGAGAACGTAGGAGCCGCTGTTCAGGGTACCGGAGTACACACGAATGTAAGCAAGCTTTCCTACGAAAGGATCGGTCATGATCTTGAATGCCAGAGCTGCGAAAGGCTCGTCATCGGAGGAGTGCTTAATAACCTCGTTGCCGTCCAGGTCAACTCCCTTGATGGCTTCCACGTCGGTGGGAGCGGGCATGAACTCCAGGATGGCATCCAGAAGCTTCTGCACACCCTTGTTACGGTATGCGGAGCCGCAGCAGACAGGGATCGCCTGGCAGTTGCAGGTTGCCTTGCGCAGGACAGCCTTCATCTGCTCAACGGTAGGCTCCTTGTCTTCCATGAACATTTCCATCAGATCATCGTCGAGCTCGCAGATCTTCTCTACCAGCTCTTCATGATAGAGCTGCGCATCATCCGCCATATCACCGAGATCATCGGTAACGGTGATGTCATCACCCTTATCATCATTGTAGATATAAGCCTTCATCTCAAACAGATCGATGATGCCCTTGAACTCATCCTCCTTGCCGATGGGCAGCTGCAGGATGATGGCATTCTTGCCGAGGCGCGTACGGATCTGCTCAACAGCTCCGTAGAAGTTCGCACCCAGGATATCCATCTTGTTGATGAACGCCATACGGGGAACGTTGTAGGTGTCAGCCTGACGCCAAACGTTCTCGGACTGAGGCTCCACACCACCCTTTGCGCAGAACACGCCTACGGCGCCGTCCAGAACGCGAAGGGAACGCTCAACCTCAACGGTGAAGTCCACGTGGCCCGGGGTATCGATGATGTTGATACGATGCTCCAGAGCACCGGGCATGGGCTTGGTCTCTTTCTCAAGAGTCCAGTGACAGGTGGTAGCTGCGGAGGTAATGGTAATACCTCTCTCTGCTTCCTGCTCCATCCAGTCCATGGTCGCGGTTCCTTCGTGAGTATCACCAATCTTGTAATTGACACCAGTGTAATACAGGATACGCTCGGTCAATGTCGTCTTGCCGGCATCGATATGAGCCATGATTCCGATATTTCTGGTTCTCTCCAGGGGATATTCTCTTCCAGCCATGGTATTTCCTTTCTATATGCTGTATCCGATCCGCGATCAGAAGCGATAGTGAGCAAAAGCCTTGTTTGCCTCTGCCATCTTGTGCATATCTTCTTTTCTCTTTACTGCACCACCGGTATTGTTGGATGCATCGAGAATCTCATTTGCCAGGCGGTCAACCATGGTCTTCTCGCCACGCTTGCGAGCGAACATGGTCAGCCAGCGAAGGCCCAGAGTCTGACGTCTCTCAGGCTTAACCTCAAGAGGTACCTGATAAGTAGCACCACCGATACGTCTTGCCTTGCACTCCAGAGAGGGCATGATGTTATTCATGGCATCATGGAATACTTCCAGTGCAGGGCGTCCGGCCTTTTCCTCTACCTGCTCAAATGCGCCGTAAACGATCTTCTGGGCAATGCCCTTCTTACCGTCCAGCATGATGTTGTTGATCAGCTTGGTTACAACCTTGTCATTGTACAGAGGATCTGCTAAAACGTCTCTTTTCGCAATATGTCCTTTTCTTGGCACGGTTCTTCCCTCCTTAACTATTAATCAGTTATCTCATCGGTACTCACATGTGTTTCCCCAAGTGTTCGTGCGGGTATATCAGTAAACCTAAAATCCCAACACTATTCTCAGTTACGTTCTGTTCTACCGAACTACGTACCCAGACCGCAATTACTTGCCGGCCTTGGGTCTCTTAGCGCCGTACTTGGAGCGAGCCTGTCTGCGGTTAGCAACACCGGCAGTGTCCAGGGTGCCGCGGATGATGTGATATCTGGTACCGGGAAGATCCTTCACACGGCCGCCGCGGATCAATACAACGCTGTGCTCCTGAAGGTTGTGGCCCTCGCCGGGGATGTAGGAAGTAACCTCAATCCCGTTGGACAGACGGACTCTGGCAATCTTACGCAGAGCAGAGTTAGGCTTCTTCGGGGTTGCGGTCTTCACTGCGGTGCAAACACCACGCTTCTGGGGAGAAGCATTGTTGATCGCCTTCTTGTGAAGAGAGTTAAAGCCCTTCTGAAGAGCGGGAGCGGTAGACTTCTTAACGGAAGTCTCGCGACCCTTTCTTACTAACTGGTTGAATGTTGGCATTTTGAGTTCACCTTTTCCTTTCTTAGTATTTTTGGGCGCAAAAATAGCATCTGCGCGCACACTCGAACATTATATATGCACGCAGATGCCTTGTCAAATGGTTTTTTGCACAAAAACACCGATTTTTTCAGTTTTTTAGAACTTCGATCTGTCAGGCGTCCAGTTTCTTCAGCTCCTCCAGATACCTAGCAAGGGCGTCCTTCCAGTCCGGAAGGGGCGTAAATCCGTTTTCTGCCAGCTTGGAGCGATCCAGGCGGCTGTTGAAGGGGCGCTTCGCCTTGCTTTCGCCGTACTCCGCCGTGGTGACGGGATGAACGGTGACATTCATGCCGGCCTGACGGAAGATCTCCACCGCAAAGTCATACCAGGAGATGTAACCGCCCTCGTTGGTGGCATGGTAATAACCGTAGCGGTCGGTACCGATCATATCCACCAGGAGTCTCGCCAGGTCATAAGTATATGTAGGAGTACCGATCTGGTCGCTGACTACCCGGAGTTCCGAATGGGTCTGTCCCAGCCGCAGCATGGTCTTGATGAAGTTCCCGCCGCCGATGCCGAAGACCCAGGCGATACGGACGATGAAATATTTCTCCAGCGTGCCGCTCACCGCCAGCTCTCCGTCCAGCTTGGACTGCCCGTAGACATTTAAGGGGGCGTAATCCTTGCAGTCCGGATCCCAGGGCTTTTCACCGGTGCCGTCAAAGACGTAATCGGTGCTCAGGTAGAGCATCTTGCAGCCCGCCTCTTTGCATGCGTCCGCGATATTCTGCGTACCGCAGGCATTGATGGCTGCGACCTTTTCCCGTTTATCCTCGTCCTCCGCAGCATCCACCGCAGTCCAGGCGGCGCAGTGCAGGACCCCGTCCGGGCGGACGCTTTCGATGACCTCCAGCACCCTGTCCCGATCGGTGATATCCATGGAAACATAGGGCATGTCCGCCGCGGGGCTCCCGTCACGGACACCGGCATATTCCGGCGCCAGGTCGCTGCCCACGGCTTCGATCCCACGCTTGTGCAATTCATTCATCAGGTCATGGCCCAGTTGCCCGGCCACGCCCGTTACCAGATATTTCATCCGGCACCTCCCGAAAAACGCGGTTTTCCTTATTCTTCGGACGCATCCTCGGAAGCGGTCAGGACCACGTCCTCCCCTTCTGCGGGTGCTTCTGCATCGGGCTCAAGGCCTTCTGCATCCTCACCATACTCTTCTCCGCCGAAGTCGATGGTTCTGCGGACATCGGTGGAAAGGTTGATGTTGCGGTAACGCTTCATACCGGTTCCGGCAGGGATCAGCTTACCGATGATGACATTCTCCTTCAGACCGATCAGAGGATCGATCTTGCCCTTGATGGCTGCATCGGTCAGGACCTTGGTGGTCTCCTGGAAGGATGCTGCGGACATGAAGGAATCCGTTGCCAGCGCTGCCTTGGTGATACCGAGGATGATGCGCTCGCCGGTGGCAGGTCTCTTGCCCTCTGCCTCCAGCTTCTCGTTCATTTCCTCAAAGTCGAGGAAATCAACCAGGGTTCCGGACAGGTAATTGCTGTCACCGGGCTCGTCGATGCGGACGCGTCTGAGCATCTGGCGTACCAGCACCTCAATGTGCTTATCTGCCAGATCCACGCCCTGCAGGTGGTACACTCTCTGCACCTCGCGGAGCAGGTAGTCCTGAACGGCGCGGACGCCCTTGATCCTCATCAGATCGTGAGGGTTCACGCTACCTTCGGTCAGCTCGTCGCCGGCCTCCACCGTAGCGCCGTCAAAAATCTTGATGTGAGATCCGTAAGGGATCAGGTAGGTCTTGGAATCGCCGGTCTCCTTGTTGGTGACCACGATCTCTCTCTTTTTCTTGGTATCCTTCAGCTCCACAGTACCTGCGAGCTCGGAGATGATGGCAAGTCCCTTGGGCTTACGTGCCTCGAACAGCTCCTCGACACGGGGAAGACCCTGGGTGATATCGTCGCCGGCCACACCACCGGTGTGGAAGGTTCTCATGGTCAGCTGGGTACCGGGCTCACCGATGGACTGTGCTGCGATGATACCGACAGCCTCACCTACCTGCACCAGCTCGCCGGTCGCCATGTTGGCGCCGTAGCACTTCGCACAGATACCGTTTTTGGAACGGCAGGTCAGGATGGTACGGATCTTCACCTTCTTCACAGGCTCGCCGTTTGCATCCACGCCGATCTTGACGATCTTCTTGGCACGGGCGGGAGTGATCATCTGGTTCACGCCTACCAGCACATTGCCGTCAGCGTCCTTGATCTCCTCACAGGCCACACGGCCGGTGATACGATTCTCCAGCTTCTCGATGGTGCCTTCCTTCTTCTCCTTCTCATCGGTTGCGGTTCTTGCCGCAGCGTCGACGAAGGCGGAAACCACCATGCCGGGGATCTCGGGCAGGTCCTTCGCGCAGTCGGTATCATGGATGACCAGCTGCTGGGAAACGTCTACCATTCGACGGGTCAGGTAACCGGAGTCTGCGGTACGCAGAGCGGTGTCGGACAGACCTTTACGTGCACCGTGAGCGGACATGAAGTACTCCAGAACGTCCAGGCCCTCACGGAAGTTGGACTTGATGGGCAGCTCGATGGTGTGTCCGGAGGTATCTGCCATCAGTCCACGCATGCCTGCCAGCTGCTTGATCTGCTGGTTGGAACCACGGGCACCGGAGTCAGCCATCATATAGATATTGTTGTACTTGTCGAGACCATCGAGCAGCTTTCTGGTCAGCTCCTCATCGGTTGCGTTCCAGGTCTTGACGACCTCTTTATAGCGCTCCACCTCGGTGGCTTTACCGCGGCGGTAGTTCTTCATGATCTCGTCGATCTTCTCCTGTGCCGCATCCAGCAGAGCCTGCTTCTCGGCAGGGACAGTCATGTCGGAGATGGATACGGTCATGGCTGCACGGGTAGAGAACTTGTATCCGATGGCCTTGACGCGGTCCAGCACCTCTGCGGTCTGGAATGCACCGTGGATGTTGATGACGTTCTGAAGGATCTTCTTCAGATCACCCTTCTTCACCAGGAAGTCGATCTCGGGCTCCAGGAACTCGATGGACTCCGGATTGCTTCTGTCCTTGTAGCCCAGGTCCTGAGGCAGGATCTCATTGAAGAAGAGACGTCCCAGGGTGGTATCCACCAGACCGGTGTGAAGGACGCCGTTCGCATCCTCCCTGCTCATGCGCACCTTGATCTTGGAGTGCAGGGTGATGTACTTATTCTCGTAGGCAAGGATCGCCTCGTTCATGTTGCGGAAGGTCATGCCTTCACCGGGCTCGCCGTCGCGCTCCTGGGTCAGGTAGTAGATACCGAGGACCATATCCTGGGAAGGAACGGCCACGGGGCCACCGTCGGAGGGCTTCAGCAGGTTGTTGGGCGAAAGCAGCAGGAAACGGCACTCTGCCTGGGCCTCAACACTTAAGGGAAGGTGCACTGCCATCTGGTCACCGTCGAAGTCCGCGTTGAATGCGGTACATACCAGGGGATGCAGCTTGATGGCCTTACCCTCGACCAGGATGGGCTCAAATGCCTGGATACCCAGTCTGTGCAGAGTAGGTGCACGGTTCAGCATTACGGGATGCTCGCTGATGACATCCTCCAGCACATCCCAGACCTGATTGTCCATATGGTCAACCATGTTTCTGGCATTCTTGATGTTCTGGCTGATGCCGCGCAGGCTCAGCTCCTTCATCACGAAGGGCTTAAACAGCTCCAGTGCCATCTCCTTGGGCAGACCACACTGATAGATCTTCAGTTCGGGACCCACGACGATAACGGAACGTCCGGAGTAGTCGACACGCTTGCCCAAAAGGTTCTGACGGAAACGTCCGGTCTTACCTTTCAGCATATCGGACAGAGACTTCAGTGGACGGTTGCCGGGGCCGGTAACCGCTCTTCCTCTTCTGCCGTTGTCGATCAGTGCGTCAACAGCCTCCTGCAGCATGCGCTTCTCGTTTCTGACAATGATGTCAGGCGCGCCCAGCTCCAGGAGCTTCTTCAGACGATTGTTACGATTGATGATCCTGCGGTACAGATCGTTCAGGTCGGAAGTTGCGAAACGACCGCCGTCCAGCTGCACCATTGCTCTCAGATCGGGAGGAATGACCGGCAGAACATCCATCACCATCCACTCGGGGCGGTTGCCGGACTCAACAAAGGCCTCCACGACCTCCAGTCTCTTAACGATACGTGCGCGCTTCTGGCCGGAAGCATTCTCCAGCTCTGCGCGAAGGTTTGCTCTCTCCTCGTCCAGCTTGATACCGGCCAGGAGTTCCTTGATGGCCTCGGCGCCCATGCCGACACGGAATCCATTTCCGTAAGTCTCGCGGGCATCCTGGTATTCCTTCTCGGACAGGACCTGCATCAGCTTTAGATCGGAGTCTGCAGGATCCAGCACGATGTAGGATGCAAAATACAGTACCTTCTCCAGCACACGGGGAGACATATCCAGGATCAGTCCCATACGGCTGGGAATGCCCTTGAAGTACCAGATGTGGGAGACGGGAGCAGCCAGCTCGATATGTCCCATGCGCTCACGACGCACACTGGCCTTGGTAACCTCGACGCCGCACTTGTCACAGACGACGCCCTTGTAACGGATCTTTTTGTATTTGCCGCAGTGGCACTCCCAATCCTTGCTGGGTCCGAAGATCCTCTCACAGAAGAGGCCATCGCGCTCAGGCTTTAAGGTACGATAGTTGATGGTCTCGGGCTTGGTCACCTCACCGTGAGACCACTCACGGATCTTCTCGGGGGAAGCCAGACCGATCTTGATCGCATCAAAGGTAATGGGCTGATAGATCTCATTCGCTTGTTCAGGCATTGAATTACTCTCCTTTTCCTTCATGAAAATCCCGGTTACGGATCGGTTTATTCCTCATCTTCCCCGACAAAATCTTCATCATCGGCATCGAACTCGTCGCCGTCGTCCATGGTCTCAAGCTGTCCGTCCACGAACTCCTGCTCCAGATAACCGTTGCTTGCCAGCTCGTCGCCCTCGCGCTCGGAGGTAGACTTGCGGTCGCCTTCCATTACGGAACGGTAGTTGATGTCACCGTAATCAATGTTTTCCTTCAGTTTCACTTCCTCGCGGTTCTCATCCAGCACACTGACATCCAGACCCAGAGCCTGCAGCTCTTTCAGCAGGACCTTGAAGGACTCGGGGATACCTGCCTGAGGGATGTTCTCGCCCTTGATGATGGCCTCGTAGGTCTTGACACGACCGATGATGTCATCGGACTTCACGGTCAGGATCTCCTGCAGCGTGTAAGATGCGCCGTAGGCCTCCAGTGCCCAAACCTCCATCTCTCCGAAACGCTGTCCGCCGAACTGTGCCTTGCCACCCAGAGGCTGCTGGGTAACCAGGGAGTACGGGCCGGTAGAACGGGCGTGGATCTTGTCGTCTACCAGGTGGTGCAGTTTCAGATAATGCATGTGACCGATGGTAACGGCGCTGTCGAAGTACTCGCCGGTGCGGCCATCTCTTAAACGGACCTTACCGTCGGCGTTGATGGGAACGCCCTCCCACAGCTTTCTGTGGTCGCGGTTCTCGGAAAGGTAATCAAACACGTCGTCGTTCAGCTCATCCTTGTGCAGGGAAGTGAAGGTGGGCGCCTTCTTGTCGTAGGTCTCGCCGTTCTTCTGAGCCTTCTTCTTCGCCTCTTCGTCGTCGAAGGGCAGATTGACGTAATCGTTGGCCAAAGCCAGGGTATCGGTGATATCCTTCTCACTTGCGCCGTCAAAGATGGGCGTTGCGACATTGAAGCCCAGCGCCTTGGCTGCCAGGGAAAGGTGGATCTCCAGGACCTGTCCGATGTTCATACGGGAAGGCACGCCCAGAGGATTCAGCACGATATCCAGGGGACGGCCGTTGGGCAGGAAAGGCATATCCTCCACGGGAAGCACGCGGGAAACGACACCCTTGTTTCCGTGACGACCTGCCATCTTATCACCGACGGAGATCTTTCTCTTCTGTGCGATGTAAACGCGGACTGCCATGTTGACACCGGGAGCCAGCTCATCGCTGTTCTCGCGGGTAAATACCTTGGTATCCACAACGATTCCGTACTCGCCGTGAGGGAGCTTTAAGGAGGTATCTCTCACCTCTCTTGCCTTCTCGCCGAAGATGGCGCGCAGGAGTCTCTCCTCTGCGGTCAGCTCGGTCTCTCCCTTGGGAGTGACCTTACCTACCAGGATGCTGTCGGCGCGAACCTCCGCGCCCACGCGGATGATGCCGCGCTCGTCCAGATCCTTCAGGGTATCTTCCTTGACACCGTGGATGTCGCGGGTGATCTCCTCGGGTCCCAGCTTGGTGTCACGAGCCTCTGCCTCATACTCCTCGATGTGGATGGAGGTGTAGACATCGTCTCTCACCAGACGCTCGGAAAGCAGGACTGCGTCCTCGTAGTTGTAACCCTCCCAGGTCATGAATCCGATCAGAGGGTTCTTGCCCAGACCCAGCTCTCCCATGGAGGTGGAAGGACCGTCCGCAATGACCTGACCTGCGGCAACGCGCTCCTTCTTGAACACGATGGGTCTCTGGTTATAGCAGTTGCCCTGGTTGGAACGGGCAAACTTGGTAAGCTTGTACTCGATCTCCTCACCGTCATCGGTCATCTCACGGATGGTATCCGCGGAGACGTAAGTGATGACACCGGGAGCTTTTGCGACCACACAGACACCGGAGTCCACTGCGGTCTTGATCTCCATGCCGGTTCCGACAGCGGGAGCCTCGGTGGTCATCAGAGGCACTGCCTGCCGCTGCATGTTGGATCCCATCAGTGCACGGTTTGCGTCATCGTTCTGCAGGAAGGGGATCAGAGCGGTAGCAACGGAGAACACCATCTTAGGAGAGACGTCCATGTAATCGAACTTCTCTCTGGGATACTCCTGAGTCTCCTCACGGTGACGGCCGGAGACGGACTTACGGACGAAATGTCCCTCCGCATCCAGCTGCTCGTTTGCCTGTGCTACCCAGTAATTGTCCTCTTCGTCCGCGGTCATGTAGACCACTTCCTCGGTGACGCGGGGATTCTTGGGATCGCTGTGGTCGATCACACGGTAAGGTGCCTCCACAAAGCCGTACTCGTTGATACGGGCATAGCTTGCCAGGGAGTTGATCAGACCGATGTTGGGACCCTCGGGGGTCTCAATGGGGCACATTCTTCCGTAGTGGGAATAGTGCACGTCACGCACCTCGAATCCGGCGCGGTCACGGGACAGACCGCCGGGGCCCAGTGCGGAAAGTCTTCTCTTGTGGGTCAGCTCGCCCAGGGGGTTGTTCTGATCCATGAACTGGGACAGCTGGGAGGATCCGAAGAACTCCTTCACGGCAGCGGTCACAGGCTTGATATTGATCAGCTTCTGAGGGGACACATCCTCTGCGTCGTGGGTGCTCATACGCTCGCGCACCACACGCTCCATACGGGACAGACCGATGCGGTACTGGTTCTGCAGCAGCTCGCCTACGGCACGGATCCTTCTGTTGCCCAGATGGTCGATGTCGTCGGAGTTGCCCAGATCAGCCTCCAGATGCATGTTGTAGTTAATGGAAGCAAAAATATCCTCGCGGGTGATGTGCTTGGGCACCAGCTCGTGCGCATTGCGCTTCAGGGCATCAAAAAGAGCCTCCGGCTGATCGCCGAACTCATCCAGGATCTCCTTCAGCAGAGGATAGTATACGCGCTCCTTGATACCGAAATCCTTGGGGTCGCAATCCACATAGTGGGTCAGGTCGACCATCATATTGGAAAGAACACGCTCGTTCTTCTCCTCGGTCTGGATGACAACGTAAACAACAGCGGAATCCTGGATGGTATCAGCCAGTTCCACAGTCACCTTGTCGCCCTTGGACGCGATCAGCTCGCCGGTGGAAGGATCCACAACATCCTCAGCGAGGATGCGGCCACGGATACGGTTCTTCAGAGCCAGTTTCTTGTTGAATTTATAACGGCCCACCTTCGCCAGGTCATAGCGGCGGGGGTCAAAGAACATGCCGTGGATCAGGCTCTCTGCGCTGTCCACGCTGGCGGGCTCGCCGGGACGGATCTTGCGGTACAGCTCCGTCAGGCCGCTCTCATAGCTGCCCTCCTCATGCTCGGGAGTGATGGCGGTATCCTTAGCGAAGCTGGCCTCGATCTTGGCCTCATCGCCGAATACGGCACGGATCTCGCTGTTGGTGCCGAGTCCGAGCGCACGAAGCAGCACGGTAACGGGAACCTTACGGGTCCTGTCAACGCGCACGTAAAATACATCATTGGAGTCAGTCTCATACTCCAGCCATGCACCACGGTTGGGGATGACCTGGCAGGAATAGAGCTTCTTACCGATCTTGTCATGTCCGACGCCATAATAGATCCCGGGGGAACGGACCAGCTGGCTGACAATGACACGCTCTGCGCCATTGATCACGAAGGTACCGGTGTCGGTCATCAGAGGCAGATCGCCCATAAAGATCTCCTGCTCCTGAATGTCCTTCTTGTCCTTGATGTGAAGGCGGACTTTGACAAACAGGGGAGCGGAATAGGTGGCGTCTCTTTCCTTGCACTCCTCGATGGTGTACTTCTTCTCCTCCTTGCGAAGCTCATAGCTGACGAATTCCAGACTCAGAGCACCGCTGTAGTCAGTGATGGGAGAGATATCGTCCAACACTTCCTGCAGACCCTCGTCCAAAAACCACTGATAGGAGTCCGTCTGGACCTCGATCAGGTTGGGCATTTCGAGGACTTCCTTCTGTCTTGCGTAGCTCATACGCATGACTTTGGTTCCTTCGACTGGGCGGATTCTGTTCTTTTCCATTGACCTTTTCACCCCGTTCTTTCTTCAAATTTGCTTAAAAAAGCGCCTTTTCAGCAATACTGCGCAAACGCGCACCATATATCATAGCACAAGGGCGCACCACGGTCAAGGAAATTTTTATGGATTTGTAAAAATATGGGATTTTCGAGAAAAAATATCGATAAAGAGAGATGTCTGTAAAAATGGATAAAGACCGGGGACCCAAAAGGGGTCCGCCGGTCTGCCATTTATGATTGAAATCAGAGAGAAGAATTACTTCAGGGTGACCTTTGCGCCAACCTCTTCCAGCTTCTTCTTGATCTCCTCAGCCTCAGCCTTTGCAGCCTGCTCCTTGATTACCTTGGGAGCTGCCTCAACGGCGTCCTTAGCTTCCTTCAGGCCCAGTCCGGTGATCTCACGGACAACCTTGATAACCTTAACCTTCTCTGCGCCAGCCTCGGTCAGCTCGACGTCAAACTCGGTCTTCTCCTCTGCTGCTGCAACAGGGCCGGCAGCGACAACTGCAACACCTGCAGCTGCGGAAACGCCGAACTCCTCCTCGCAAGCCTTAACCAGATCATTCAGCTCCAGAACGGAAAGCTCTTTGATCGCATCAATCAGTTCCTGAGTGGACAACTTTGCCATTTTTATTTCCTCCTAATCAGTTTTCGAAATTATCTATTCATCTTACATGCTCTTATAGACTCGCTTCGCTCCTCTATAAGCATCGTTTCGTTCGAACAAAAGCTTATCAGCTTTTATTCAAACTTCACTCCTCAGCAGGAGCCTCTGCCTCGGCAGGTGCCTCTGCGGGAGCTTCAGCCTCAGCGGGTGCTTCTGCGGGAGCCTCAGCTGCTTCCTCAGCGGGAGCTGCTGCTTCTGCCTCGCTTGCGCCGCCTTTTTCAGCCAGCTGCTTCATAACGCGAGCGAAGTTGGTAACGGGGCTCTGCAGGCTGCCAAGCAGCTTGGAGAGCAGCTCGTCTCTGGAAGGGATCTTAGCGATCTCTGCCATGCCGGCAGCATCGTATACGGTGCCTTCCACAACGCCGCCCTTGATCTCCAGCTTGTTAGCGGTCTTCGCAAAGTTTGCCAGCACTCTTGCGGGAGCGGTAGCATCATCCTTAGCAATTGCCACTGCGCTGGGGCCTTCCAGATACTCGGAAAGTCCTTCGAAATCAGTGCCCTTGAATGCCATGGTCATGTAGGTGTTCTTGTACACCTTGTACACGACACCGGCCTCACGGAGCTGCTTACGAAGTGCGGTGTCCTGTGCAACGGTCAGTCCGCGGTAGTCAACCAGCACTACGGATGCAGCGCCGTCAACATGTGCGGAGATCTCGTCCACAATGGGCTTTTTCAGTTCAACTTTAGCCATGTTCTCTTACCTCCTTATAGATTTGGAGCCGAAAAAAACTCTCCTGCGTGAAGACGCAGGAGAGTGAGATGTTAAAACAGATTGTTTAATCTCTACCTCGGCTGGACTTACCGGAAGTTCTCACTTCCTGCCTGCTGTCTTCGGCTTGGTTCAAAACCTCTGATAGGTTATCAGATTCTTTGTGGTATGTCAAATATTTTTTTGATCTGTTCAGGTCTCTCATAGAAAATCCTCATTGATGCAAGCATCATTCGTATTTTCTATGGATCACTTAGGATCAAGCAAACTTTGCAGTGGAAACTCTGACGCCGGGGCCCATGGTGCTGCTTAAGGTAATGCTCTTCAGGTACTGGCCCTTCAGCGTGCTGGGCTTTGCCTTGGAAACGGCATCCAGCAGAGCATTGAAGTTCTCCTGCAGAGCCTCCTCGGTGAAGGAAGCCTTGCCGAGAGGCACATGGATGATGTTGCTCTTGTCAAGACGGTACTCGATCTTACCGGCTTTGATATCGGCGATTGCCTTTGCGATATCCATGGTAACGGTACCTGCCTTGGGGTTGGGCATCATGCCCTTAGGTCCGAGGATCTTACCGAGACGTCCCACAACACCCATCATATCAGGGGTAGCGACAACGACATCGAAATCCAGCCAGCCCTCGTTCTGAATGCGGGGAACCAGCTCCTCGCCACCAACATGATCTGCACCTGCAGCCTCAGCCTCAGCCAGCTTATCTCCCTTTGCGATGACCAGGACTCTAACGGTCTTACCGGTTCCGTTGGGGAGAACCACTGCGCCGCGGATCTGCTGATCTGCGTGACGGCCGTCACATCCGGTACGGATGTGCAGCTCGATGGTCTCATCAAATTTAGCGGTAGCGGTCTGCTTGACCAGACGAACAGCCTCGTCGGGCTCGTAGTAGGTTGCGCGATCTACATTCTTTGCAGCCTCGATATATTTCTTTCCGTGCTTCATTTATTTTTCCTCCCAGGTTCTAACGGCAGATGATCTGCCTCCCAATGAATTCAAAGTTACTCTTCAACAGTGATTCCCATGCTTCTGGCAGTGCCTGCGATCATGCTCATGGCTGCCTCGATGCTTGCGGCATTGAGGTCGGGCATCTTGAGCTCGGCAATCTCCTGCAGCTTTGCCTTGGAGATGGTTGCTACCTTGGTCTTGTTGGGAACTCCGGAGCCGCTCTTGATGTTGCATGCCTTCTTCAGAAGGACAGCAGCAGGGGGAGTCTTGGTGATGAAGCTGAAGGAGCGGTCAGCATAGACAGTGATGACAACGGGGATGATGGTGTCGCCCTTGTCAGCAGTCTGTGCATTGAACTGCTTCGTGAACTCTACGATGTTGACGCCGTGCTGGCCCAGTGCGGGACCTACCGGGGGAGCCGGGGTTGCCTTGCCGGCCGGAATCTGTAACTTGATATAGCCTTCTACTTTTTTTGCCATAATGGCACCTCCTAATAAATGGTCCGAAAAAAAACGGACTTTGTGGTTAACGGCGCGACGAAAAGTCGCTCCCACTGCTGCACGCCGCGCTTCGCAGTGCGATCAGCGGCGCACGTATACTCAAACGGCAGTTGCCGTAAAGTATCAACTTATCATCTTATTGACTCGCTTCGTTCCTCAATAAGCATCACTTCCTGCACAAAAGCCTGCGGCTTTTATGCAGTTCAGTTCAGCTTGCGGACCTCGGCGAAGCTGATCTCCACAGGAGTCTCTCTGCCGAACATCTCCACATTGATGGTTGCGGTCTGCTTGTTCTGATCCAGCTTCTGGACGACACCCACGGTGTCCTTCCAGACGCCTGCAACAACGGCAATGGTATCTCCCTCGCCGAAGTCGATACTGACCTTATCGGTGCGGATGCCCAGGGGCTTCATCTCGGCATCGGTCAGGGGCACCGGCTTGCTTCCGGGGCCCACGAATCCCGTGACTCCTCTGGTGTTGCGGACAACATACCAGGTCTCGTCGTTCATCTCCATGTTCACCAGGACATAGCCGGGGAACAGCTTGCGGGAAACGGTCTTTCTGACGCCGTTCTTGATCTCGACGACATCCTCCATGGGAACGCGGACCTCCAGGATCTTCTCACCCAGAGCTCTGTTGTTCTCGATGGTCTTTTCCAGGTCAACCTTTACCTTATTCTCATATCCGGAGTAGGTATGCACAACATACCATTTCGCCTCTGCCATCTGCTTCCCTCCTTATCACAGTGTGGTGAGCCAGTTGACACCGTTCTGAACGAGATAGTCCAGAAGGGCAATGATCGCACCCAGGACAACGGAAATGGAAACAACGGCAACAGACTGCTTGAACGTCTCTTCCTTATCAGGCCAGAAGACCTTGTGGAATTCCGCCTTGACACCGGCCCAGAAGCCGGGTCCCTTATCTTTCTTCTCTGCAGCTTTTGCCATGAAAGCCTCCCTTACTCAAACGCCGTCGCAGCGGCAGCTTACGGATTGCGCAAAATTACTTGGTTTCCTTATGAAGGGTGTGCTTCTTGCAGAATCTGCAGTACTTCTTGATCTCCATGCGGTCGGGCATGGTCTTCTTATCCTTGGTAGTGTCGTAGTTGCGCTGCTTACACTCGGTGCAGGCTAAAGTAATCTTGGTACGCATAGTGTTTCCTCCGAATTCTTAATAACAAAGGGTTTAAACAGCGTTTTCCGGGGGATATTTTTAGACAAAAAAATAAGCCCGAAAATCAGCTGCCTATGAAATATAGCATACTGTGCAAGGTTCGTCAAGAAATATTTTGTCAGGATTGCTACTACGGATTGCTACTACGGATTGCTCCGCCGCATAGCGGCTCCCGCAATCCTACAACCATTCACAATCCGCTGATTTCCCGCTAACGCAGGAAATCGCTTCTTGCTCATGGTTGTTCAGGTCACCGATGAAAAAATGCTCCTGCACGCAAGCGTGCATCGCATTTTTCACCGTGACCTTAGTATCAATCCAGGTAATTGAGCGGATTTACCTGCTTTCCGTCAATGAGGATCTCGAAGTGGATATGTGGTCCCGTGCTGACACCGGTGCTGCCGGAGAGGGCGATGGTCTGTCCCTGGCTCACCTTGTCTCCCACGCTCACCAGGATCCGGCTTAAGTGCCCGTACCTGGTCTGGCGGCCGTCGGGATGGTCGATGTAGACCACATAACCGTAGCCGTTGCCCCAGCCCGCCTTGGACACCGTGCCGCCGCTGGAGGCAAAGACCGTGGTGCCGGTGGGAGTCGCCCAGTCCACACCCTTGTGGTAGGTGCTGGCTCCCTTGGTGGGGGATACCCGCTTCCCGAAGCCCGAGGAGAACCGTCCGCCGGAAATGGGTTTTATATAAGTAGGAGGTATGATGGTGCCCCGCTCCACGATCTTGGCAATGGCCTCCATCACTACCTCTTCCTTCAGGATCTCCCGGCCCTGAAGGCGGTCATTCAGATAGTAGCTTTCCGCGATGACCCGACGGAATCCTGCGGAAGGCTGCCGGATCACGTTGGTTTTGGTGGTATACCAGTCATCCCGGTCCACGTAGACGATGTCCGCGTCGTAGGTCTCTTCCGCATATTCCAGATCCGCCCACTCCACCGAAAGGGCCGGCTCCGGCACCGTGATGGTCAGCCGGTCATCCACCCGGATCACGGAGGCCGTGCTTTCCAGCTTCTCGGGGTTCAGCTCCACCAGCCGGTCCATGGGGATGTTCACCTTCTCCGCGATCTGGGAGAGGGTATCTCCGGGCTGCACCACGTAGATATCGGGCACTGCTTCCTCCAGGGTAGCTTCCGCCACCGCCGTCTCCAGAGAGAGGATCTGTGAGCTGCCGGCGTAGCCTTCCGTCACTTCCACCCTCCGGGAAAAATCAATGTCCAGGACCCCCAGGTCAAAATCCCCGAAGTCCATCTGCTCCGCAGGGATCTCCGCTGCTTTTTCCGCCATTATCTCAGCGGATACGCCGGAAGCGGGAAGGAGCGACGATGCCGTGGTTACGGCTTCCTCCCGTTTTTCCACCCGGGAGGTCAGGGTCCGCAGCGTTCTGTCCGCATCCCGCACCAGGCCGACCCGGAAGTTCCCCTCCGGCTCGTATTTGTCCAGCGCCGCCTGCAGGAGCTGCCGCACCTCTTCCGCAGAGGACAGATACACCAGGAAATCGCCGATCTTCACCGCATAGGAGGGCTGAAGATCCGTGATGACGCAGGCCTTTAATGTCTCTTTGGTGCGATCCTTCAGAACTTCTTCCCCGTCCGGGAAGCCCGTTCCTTCTATATGGGAATATTCCGGCTCCGCTTTCAGGAAGACCATGCCCTCATTTTCCGCAGCAAGCGCCCTGCGCGCCTGTCGCAGGACGGGAGCAAAATCCGCAGGATCCGCCACGGTGCCGACCTCGCATCCGCCGATCGTAACGGTCCAAAGATCTCTGTGAACGGTCACCGCTTCCGCCGGTCTGTCCATAAAGAGAATGCTGACAAAGATCGTCAGCAAACTCCACTTTACCAGATTCCATTTGATGGTTTTCACAGCTCCGCGGATCATCAAAATACTCCGAAATGAATGAGAACCGTAACCGCTGCGGCTGCAGTGCCCATCAAAAATCCCATGACCGCAAAGAAGAGCGTCACCTTGCTCCTTCCGGAGAGGGCTTTCACCTCAGCGGTCAGCGCCTCGGAGGTCTTTTCCGTTTCTTCCTTGACTACAGACTGCACATTGCGATAGAGGCGAACACATTCATTATGGAAATCATCCCTGCTGCCCATCTTGCCCTCCAGGCTCTCCTGAAGCTGCGCGATGCGCTGCAGTCTCTCGTCGCTCTCTTTGGTCAGCTCTTCCAGTCTGGACTTCAGGTCTGCAATGGCCGCATCGCTGACGCAACCTTCCGCCTGATGATCCGGCAGAGCTGCCATCTGATCACGGATCCCGCCCAGCTCCTGGCAGATGCCGGTCATGCGATCCAGGCAGGTCTTGTACTCCGTCACCTGGGCACGGACAGCCTCCATGGCCTCGCTCTCCGCCTGGCCGTTGGCCCGGATCATCTCCTGCGCATTCACCTTCTCGGACAACTGATCAAAAAATGAATCCATACTCGCTTCTCCTCACTTTCACCCCTGATTTATTGTGCAATATATACAAAAAAGTGTCGGGTTTTTTTATTTCTTAGTAAATAGTTACCAAGGATTTACATTGTGTTCATAGTTTGTTCACATTTTTTCGCTATACTCTGAATTGTAAAGAGCAAGGGAAAAGGTAATTCGATCATTTTTTCATAATAGCCCGGGACCGCAAGGTTCCGGGCACTCCTCATTTTATGGGGAGTTTAGCTCTGATGGATCTGATTCTCCAGTTCCTGCTGCCGTCTGCGTTCCTTCTCGCGCTCCTCGCGCTCCACTTCCTGCATATGGCTCAGTTCCAGGATCTCCTCGTTGAGCTGCAGCATTTTGTCATCCAGATCGGACACCATATGGGCGCAGTCCACCAGCTCCTGCTTGATATGTTCGGGAGCGTCGCCTTCGAATTTGTAATGGATCTTGTGCTCCAGGCTGGCCCAGAAGTCCATGGCAACCGTGCGGATCTGGATCTCCACCTTGGCATCCACCGTTTTGTCCGACAGATACACGGGGACCGTCACGATCATGTGATAGCTCTTATATCCGCTGGCCTTAGGGAACATGATATAATCCTTCACGGTCATGACCTTGATGTCCCGCTGCTTCTCGATCATATCCGCAATGCGGTAGATGTCGGAAGTAAAGGAACAGATGATGCGGATGCCCGCGATATCGTTCACATGGTTCACCATATTCTCTATGGTGGAATCCAGGTTGTTGCGCCGCAGCTTTTTCACGATGCTCTCCGGCGTTTTGATCCTGGACTTGATATGCTCGATGGGATTGTATTGATGGACATGCTGGAACTCCTCGTTCAGGATCTCCATCTTCGTTTCTATCTGGCGCAGCGCCGCATTGTAGACCAGCAGGACTTCCTGCCAGGTCTCGACGCCGTCACCGGTTTCGTACCATTCCATTTGATTCTGTACCCCTTTTGGTCGCTCCGCCGCCGAAGTCCCCTTCCGGCTTCAAAGGAAGGGTAGCGCTCCCCGCCCCTGCTGTGCTATAGTCAGGATGTTTTGATACATTCACGGAGGTTGCCATGTTCAGATTATGGGCGAAGGCCTTTCAAAATACGCATATGCTCTGGGACCTGGTGGTAGAGGACGCCACCGAAGATACCCGTACGCATAAAATTTTTCATGCCATCGACAGGGTCTGCAAGGAAAAGGACCTTCCGCACCCCATCTGGCTGGACAGTAACATTTCGGATTTCAAGCGGATCTCCGCGACCCGCTTTACCAGAGATTCCTTCGTGGAGGAGATCCCCTTCGATCATCTGGAGATCCGAGTCATCGAAGAGGATGTTTAATCCTCAAATCCGTTGGGATTGTTCTTCTGCCATCTCCAGGAATCCTCGCACATCTCCCGGATGCCGTACTGTGCTTCCCAGCCCAGCTCCGCCTTTGCAAGGCTTGCATCCGCGTAGCACTCGGCGATGTCGCCGGGTCTGCGGGGCTTGATGGTGTAAGGGATCTTCACCCCCGTCGCCTCTTCAAAATTCTTCACGATATCCAGAACGCTGTATCCCTGGCCGGTGCCGAGATTGTAGATCTTCAGGCCGGCTTTTTCTTCGATCTTCTTCAGGGCCTTCACATGTCCGATTGCCAGATCCACCACATGGATGTAATCTCTCACGCCGGTTCCGTCATGGGTGTCATAATCGTTTCCGAAGACGCCCAGCTCGGGGAGTTTGCCCACAGCCACCTGGGTGATGTAAGGCATCAGATTGTTGGGGATGCCGTTGGGGTTCTCGCCGATGGTGCCGGACTTGTGCGCACCGATGGGGTTAAAGTAGCGCAGCAGGATCACATTCCACTCCTTGTCCGCCTTCTGGATGTCGGACAGGATCTGCTCCAGCATGGACTTGGTCCAGCCGTAAGGGTTGGTGCACTGTCCCTTGGGGCAGTTCTCGGTGATGGGGATCTCCGCAGGATTGCCGTACACCGTAGCGCTGGAAGAAAAGATGATATTCTTACAGCCGTTTTTCCGCATCACATCCACCAGTGTCAATGTCCCTGCGATATTGTTCTCATAGTACTCCCAGGGCTTCTGCGTGGACTCTCCCACCGCCTTCAGGCCTGCGAAATGGATCACCGCATCGGGATGCTCTGCCGCAAAGACAGCTTCCAGTCCTTCCCGGTCGCAAATGTCCACCTTGTGAAAAGGGGCCTTCTTGCCGGTGATGGCTGCCACCCGCTCCAGGGACTTTTCACTGGAGTTGGACAGATTGTCCACCACGGTCACGTCATATCCTGCATTCTGAAGCTCTACCACGGTGTGGCTGCCGATGAATCCGGCGCCTCCCGTAACCAAAATCTTACTCATATTTCCTCCTTGTCGAGCACTTTGTGCGAGACGGCGAGCCGAATCTCCAATTCGGCGATGCCATCATACGGTTTGAGCCCGGCTCAAACCGACGTTTGAAAAATAAATCATCGGATTCATTTTTCAAACACTCCTCCTTGTCGAGCAATTACAACATTACACCATTTTTCTGCAGGAGCGCTCTTGCGCTCTCCACCGAATCGACGCCGGTAGCGTTCTTGATGGGAGCAAACTCCCGCTCCCGCTCCACCTCGAAGGGCAGACAGCTGTCCATCTGATGGATCATATCCAGCACAAGATTCTCAAACTTAAATCCGTTGGGGCTCTCGGGCTTCACGAAATTGCCGTTCTCGTCCAGGCAGGGGATCTTCTTCTCCACCACATGCAGCGGCAGATCGCCGTCCACCACCCGCTCCAGCTCGGGCACTGCGAAAAGGTAATTCAGAATCACGCCGAAATTGTAGGCCGGATCCCCCTTTTCGTCCTTTGCGTTCATCAGTTCTTCCGTCAGCTCGTAATACTCCACGATGGAAGGTCTGCCGTCCTCCAGGCACATGACGCCCACCTTCTCATCCGGCGCGTTTTTCCGGACCACCTTGGCACCGACGGAGCATTCCTTTGCCATGGTAGCGCCCACGAACACGGGATCCGCGATGCGCTGCAGCACATTGTCCACGGCAAAAACGTTCAGGTACTCGATGCCCTCGGAATGAATGGTATCCAGGAGGCCTGCCCGGATCAGGGAAATGAACCAGCCGCCGTTTCCGTTGGGAGAGGTTGCCATGCGGCCCTTCTCCTCCAGGAGGATCTTGCCGTCGTAATCCGTAGCGGCAGCCATCTCCTGCTGGAAAAAGTGGATGTGCCCCTTATCGTAGCCGAAGAAATTCTTCTCCGTCAAAAATCTGACAGTTGCGTCATGATTTTTCTCGCTGGTCATCACAAAAAGATGCACCCAGGCACCCACACTGTCCACCACATCCATCAGATTGCCGATGATGCACTGGAAAATGTAGAGATCTCTGGTAAGGCCGATGTTGTACATGCCCTTGGGGTCATCGGAGCCCAGTCTGGTGCCCATGCCGCCTGCCAGCAGCACGGCGCCCACCTTGCCTTCCCGGATGGCTTTCTCGCCGATCTCGCGATACTCATCCGCATGCGCTTCTATCTCCGGCAGTTCCATGCAGGCAAGGGGCGTGATCACGCCTTTTTTTGCCAGTTCCTCCCGGTGATGGCAGGAGTCCAGGATGGACATATCCGTTGCTTCGATCTGGTCCAGCAGTTTGCTCTGCAGGGCCGGATCCAGTTCGTCAAAATAGCGCAATACATGCTCCTGGCCAAAGGTCGCCAGTTTTGCTTTTGCACTGTCAAGATTCATGAAGTATTTTCCTCCGTGAGGAGAATTCGCATGCGAATTCTCAGAATCGTTTCTCAGGCTTTCTTTACCAGGAGAGACTCTCCGGTCATCTCCGCAGGCTTCTCCAGTCCCATGATCTCGATGAGGGTGGGAGCGATGTCGCAGAGCTTTCCGCCTTCCCGCAGGGTGTAAGCATCGTCGTAATTCACCAGGATGAAGGGAACGGGATTGGTGGTATGTGCGGTGTGAGGCTGACCGGTCTCATGGTTCACCATCTGCTCGGCATTGCCGTGGTCCGCACAGATGAAGAGCACGCCGCCTGCCTGCTTCACGGCAGCTTCTGCGGAACCGACGAACTCGTCCACACGCTCCACAGCGGTGATGGCAGCCTGGAGGACACCGGTGTGTCCCACCATGTCAGGGTTTGCAAAATTAATGACGATCACGTCATATTCTCCGGAAGCGATGGCTGCGTTCAGCTTAGCGCTTACCTCGGGAGCACTCATCTCGGGCTGCAGATCATAGGTAGCAACCGCGGGAGAATTCACCAGGATGCGATCCTCGCCGGGATTGGGCTCCTCGATGCCGCCGTTGAAGAAGAAGGTCACATGCGCGTACTTCTCGGTCTCTGCCAGGCGGAGCTGCTTCAAGCCGTTCTGCGCCAGGAACTCACCGAAGGTATTCTTGATCTCTTCCTTCTTGAAGGCAACGAACTTGCCCGGAATGGTCTCGTCGTAATCCTTAAAGCACACATAGGTGAGAGGGATGAAGCCCTTGGCTCTCTTCAGGTGTGCGATGCTCTTGGTATTGGCAGGATCGCCGCCCTGGGCTGCGATGTCCTCGTCGGAGAAGCAGAAGGCCTTGGTGATCTCACGTGCTCTGTCGGGGCGGAAGTTAAAGAAGATCACGGAGTCGCCGGGCTTTACGGTGGCAACGGGCTTTCCGGCCTCATCCGTCAGAACGGTGGGTACCACGAACTCGTCGGTGACACCCGCGTCATAAGAAGCCTGCATTGCTTCCACGGGATCGGTTCCCTTATTGCCCTCACCCAGCACCAGCGCATCGTATGCCTTCTGGATGCGGTCCCAGTTGTTGTCGCGGTCCATCGCATAATATCTGCCGTGCAGGCTGGCTACCTTGCCCACGCCGATCTTTTTCGTCTCATCCACCAGCGCCTGCAGGTAATCCTTGCCGGATGCGGGCGGCGTGTCTCTGCCGTCGAAGAAAGGATGGATGTAGACTCTCTCCAGCCCCTCTCTCTTACACAGCTCCAGGATCGCATAGAGGTGCGTATTGTGGCTGTGGACACCGCCGTCGGAAAGCAGGCCCCAGATGTGCAGGTCGGAGCCCTTCTCCTTGCAGTTGTTAATGGCGTGCAACAGCTCTTCATTCTTGAAAAAGACACCGTCCTGAATGTGCTTGGTGATGAGGGTCAGATCCTGGTAGATGATGCGGCCGGAGCCGATGTTCATGTGCCCCACCTCGGAATTGCCCATCTGGCCGTCGGGAAGGCCTACCGCCATACCGGAAGCCAGGCCCTGCTGAAAAGGGCACTCCGCCATCATCCGGTCCAGGTTGGGCGTCTTGGCCATGTACACGGCATTGGCGTCGTGCTCCGGGGAAAGGCCGAAGCCGTCCAAAACCATCAGTACTACGGGTCTGCGTTTTAATTGTGCTGCCATAAATCTCTCCTTATCTTTGGCTAGGGTGCGGGATGCATCCGAACATTATTAACCTGAACGAGCCTCTCGGCTCATCCGCTCGCGGGCGCTCTTATCAGAGCACCACCCTACAGTATACCGCCTTTTGGCTCTTTACGGTATCACTTTTTGGTAAACTGATGAAGATTTTCATCAAAAGAAAAGCCCGCGCGGGCGAGGGTCTCTGTCAGTTCCGCCGGATCAGCGTCCTCCGCGGCGCACAGATCCTCCAAACTGTCGTAAAAATCCCGCAATTTCGTATTTACCACGCTCAGCAGCATATTGGGGTCCTTGGGAAGACTCATATATCCCCCTCCTTTTGCAGTTTTTCTCCCCTATTTTACGGGGTTTGGGGAGCGGTGTCAAAGCGGCTTTAGTGTAGCTCCAGGTGCTGCAGTTCCCTGCGTCCGTAGCAAAAATGGAAGATCTGCGGACAGGGGAGCAGGGTCGGATCCTGCTCCGGCTCACCTTTTCGCAGCTCCTCTCGCAGCTCCCGCAGCCCTTCCGCCGTCTCCGGGTAGATCTCCACATAATCCCGATGGTAGAGTTTCAGATAATACCCCGCCTGCCATTTTGCTGCCAGTTCCTCCAGAAGCCCCGGATAAGCCAAGGCACAGACCCCGCCGATCCGCTTTTCGTGGGTCAGGAGAAAATGGGCCCCCAGGCGCAGGAGCCTGGGCGGACACAGGTGGGACATCTCCTTCAGGATCCTGCGGGCCATCAGCATTCCCGGATCACACAGCTCCGGGAACACATGCCGGAAGATCCGGTAGGTGCATTTCGTAAGAGGGCTCTGCGTACCAGCGATCTCCCGCTTGTCGAAGAGTTCCCACTCTTTCGGCAGATCCCGCACCTGCACCCGGCTGCCGTTCCGCAGCGGATCTGCAACGGGAGCCCGGTCCTCCGCAGAACAGATGAGACGCGCCCGCTGCCTGTCCCGGAGTTCCTCCCAGGTGAGGGGATAGGTACGAAAGTCGTCCTCCGCAGGGAAAAGAACGCAGATCAGGAACCGCATCGGGCCGATGGAGGCGGCTGCGCATGCAGGGTACGAGGTGCGGTATTCCCGGTCTGACATGGGGAAAAATACATACTTTTCTTTCATTTGAGTTCTCCTTTTCTCGAATGTTCCTCTTTCCGGTTGTTGTTTTCTCCCTTTTCCCTCATGGGCAGGCTTGTCCGGTGGTCGGCCGGTGCCTGTTTTTTTCAACAGTCAGGCCCTGTGCGGTGGTCGGCCGAGGGCTGTTTGTGCGGCGAACAACCTCCTCACGTGGCCTGCCGGGACTGCATCCCTGCTGTGGTTTGAACGGATAGTTTCCGTAAATGCCTTGTCTTAACTGTTTTACGCGATTATATTGTTTCAAATAGTTTTCTGCAAAAAGAAAGAGTAACCGCATTAGTTACTCTTCACCCGTTCAGTGCATCCAATATTCCTTTTCCGTAGCGAAGGAAGCGCTCCACCCCGCCGGGATCCATCCTGTGGACCATCCGGAGGACCTGCACATCCGTTTCGCTTTCGATCACCGTCAGTTCCGGCCCCATCTGGTACAGGTAGATCGGGGAGATCTGCAATGCCGCCGCCAGCTTGCAGATGGTATCGTGCTCCGGCTCCGCCGTTTTTCCTATCATAATGTCATGAACGGTATTGTAAGGAACACCGCTGAATCTGCTCAAAGCCGCCGAGTTCCAACCCTTCAGGTCGGCCAGGCTTTTGATCTTTTCGGCAACAGACTGCTGAGCCATTCCGCTTTGTTCCTCCTTTCCGCGATGATCGTCATGGATCGCATTCGGCACAATTATGATGGATGGGAGGTTTTTCGTATATTACGGATCACCGTAATTTTCCGGAATTTTGCTATTGACTTTTTGTCATTCGATAGACCGTTTCGGTCTGCTTCCAGCAACCATGCGTTTTTACCCCAGCACTGCCTTTACCGTCTCAGCTACATACCGGATCTCTTCCTCGGTGATCTGGGTGCTGCAGGGGAGGTTGATGACACGCTCACTGTAGTAGGGTGCCTTCTCCATTTCATATACGGTGCTGCCTGCGTAGGGGCGCTGCTCATGGATCAGCCCCCAGATGGCACGGGTCTGGATCTTACGAGTCTCCAGTTCCGATATGATCTCCCGGATGGGGGCCTTTACTTTGTCGCGGTCGATGAGCAGGGAGTAGAACCATTTGTTGGATTCGGTGCCCTCCCGGAAGGGAATGAGGCGAGCATTTGGGAATCCCGCCAGGAGCTGCTCATACAGGGCATAGCCTTTTTGCTTGCGCTCGATAAAGGAGGGCAGCTCCTCCATCTGAGCGACGCCCAGAGCCGCCTGCACATTGGTCATGCGGTAATTGTAGCCGATCTCGTGGTGAATGTAGTAATGGGGATCGTCCTTGGCCTGGGTGGAGAGGTAACGCAGATGACGAACGGCCTCGGGGTCCTTCGCGGTAACGGCACCGCCACCGCCGGTGGTGATGATCTTGTTGCCGTTAAAGGAGTAGGCACCGTAGTCGCCCAGAGTACCGGCATAGCGACCGGCGTAGCGGCCGGAAATGAACCTGCTGCCCAGTGCCTCGGTGGCATCTTCTACGACCTTCAGGCCATAGGCAACGGCGATGTCACAAATCTGCTCCATATCTGCCAGATTGCCAAAGACATGAACCACCACGATGGCTTTTACGACCTGTCCGGTCTTCCGGTAAATCGTCTGCCCCGATTCGCCTTTTTCACATTCCGTCTCCAGGAAACGGCGGAGCTTTACGGGATCCATGCAAAGGGAATCGTCACAGTCCATGAAGATGGGATCTGCGTAGCAATACCGCACGGGATTGACCGCGGCGATGAAGGTGAGGGTGGGAACGATGACCATGTCACCGGGCACTACGCCGATGTCGATGAGAGACAGATGCAACGCGGAAGTACCGCTCTGGCAGGCCGCCACCTCGGGCACGCCCAGGAATTCCTCCATCTGTTTTTCCAGCCGGGTGATGTAGGCGCCACCGGTGGAGACCCATCCCTGGTCCACGGCATCGTCCACGTATTTTCTTTCATTTCCTTCAAAATTCGGTATGGCGAGAGGAATCATGTGATCCATAATCATTTACCATCCTTTTCTTAAGGCGGATATTCCAAGGGCTCCGGAATCTGTGAGCCCCATATAAATTCATTATCGGCTTGCAAGGGTAAAAAATCAAGGAATCCCGCCACACCTATCACAAGTCATCAACATTTTGCAGACTCAAAATGTCCATCCATCAACATTTTGTACAGTCCGATTGTTCGCGTGAGCACGTGGGCGTATGTTGACAGCCGGCACAGGGCAAAACCCGAGGAAAAAACACTTGCTCGCATGCTCTGCTTTGTGCTATAGTCTCTGCAAAGCAGAGTATTTCTTTTTTCTATCACTCTTTTTTGTCTGATGATTCGGTCTACTCCTGCTTTAAATATCCCATTTCACAATAAGCAGGAGCCAAAAGTCTATTTGCCATAGTTGTGCGCGCTCCTGCGAGTAAGAAAGGAGCATTATCTATGGCAGAAAAAAAGGTAAGCGAGTATCCGGAAGAAATCCGGAAAATGGTCGAAAACATGTCGCTGATGGACGACGATCTGATGTCCAGAGTCTTCGACCACAACATCCCGGCGACGCAACTGCTCATTGGCACGATCCTGCAAAAAGAAGTTCAAGTGATCGATGCTATCGGACAGGAAGAGATGAAAAATCCTCTGGTGGGTGGACGATCGATCCGACTGGACGTGTTTGCCAAAGACGAAAAAGGCAGACATTTCGACTGCGAAGTGCAACGGAAACAGAGCGGCGCTCACCCAAAACGTGCCAGATTCCATTCCGCAATGTTGGATTCAAGGATGCTGAAGGAAAAAGGGGAATTCACATCCATTCGAGACTCCTATGTGATTTTCATTACAGAGACGGATTATTTCAAACAGGATAAACCGCTGTATTTCGTAGAGCGAAAGGTCGGCGACAGCCAGCCTTTCGGAGACGGAAATCATATCATTTACGTCAATGGAGCCTATGAAGGCGACGATTCATTAGGGCGATTAATGGCTGATTTCAGGAGACGAGACGTTACAGGCTTCCATTATTCCGAACTGGAAGACGGAGTCCGGCATTTCAAGGTAGACGAGGAGGGAAAAGCTACTATGTGTGAAGCAGTAGAGAAATACGCAAAAGGACAATATGACAATGGCTTGTTGGAAGGTCGTGAAAAAGGTCGTGAAGAAGGCCGCGAGGTCGGCGCCACCCAGCTGGAGCAGGCCATCCTGCGCATGAAAGAAGGCACATCCGAAGATGTGCTTCTCGAAGAGGGCTTCGAGGCAAGCATCGTCGAACGCGCCAAAAACATCTGCTCCAGTTTCATGGCAGGAGCAACTAAGTAATATCGTATCTGATTGCATGCTCTGCCTTGCGCATGTCGGCACAAGGCAGAGTTATTTTTTGTCAAATAACAACGATATGTAGGGAGAATAATCGACTATTTTTCTTGACCATATCTGAAAACAGAATTTTCCACTACCCCTTCAGCAAGTTTAGGATAGCCATCCTTTTGTCATCATAGTTTTTTATATATTGGTTGCTTTCCCAGTTTGGAAACAACTCCAAGCATGTCCTTTTCAACCAGAGAAGGTCTTCCGGAGAAACGCAATCCGTTCCCATGGCGAGAATATTAGTCATAATCTCGTAGAAGAAGGACCAAATGAAATATTCCTCGATTTCCTCCGAATATTCTTCCAAATATCCTCTATCCAACAGAAACTCAAGTAATTCCAACTGAACCCTGGGATGATCCATGATATGGAGTTTCGCCGTAGAACTCATCGTGGATGCTTCCCGAACAGTCGCTTTGTAATAATTTTCCTTCAGAAAGAGGATTCGATTTGCCGTAAACAGAAACGGATAGGTAAACAACGGCTCCTCATACACCTTTCCCACCGCAAACCTGGATCCCGTCCGCAGAATAAGGTCTCTTCTGTAAAACTTCATACTGTGCCCGCAGGAAAAATACCCTGAAGAAAGAAGCTGCACTCTATCAGCCCGATTCCGTATGACGGCCATAGCGTCCTGTCCTAAATAGGTGGAATTGTAATGAATCAGATCCGTTTGATATTCTTCTGCCAGCGCGTAGAGGGTGGCAATCGCCTCTGGAACCAGCTCATCATCCGAATCTACAAACTGGATATATTTCCCTCGAGCATATTCTAACGCCACATTTCTGGCCCCGCCCTGGCGGACATTTTCCGACAGTTCAATCACCGCAACTTGTTCCGGGAACTGCGTCTCAAATGCGCGTAGTTTTGCCACCGTATATCCATCATCATCCGAAGCATCATCCACTATAATTATCTGCATCCATTCCATCCCGAAGGTCTGCGATGTGATGCTCTTCCAATATCTGTCCAGGTATTCCACAGAATTATGGCAGGGCGTGATGATCGTTACCAATTCCTTTTCCATACAGCCCACTTTCTTTCCTATCCGTCATTTCATTCTGCACTCCGGTTTTCTTCTTCCGAAAGCACTCCCAGAATGTCTTTAAAAATCATTTCCGATGCCAAAACGCCGTTTTTTCCGAAATAATCCAGTTCCTCGGAAAATACTTTTTCCCTGCCTTCCTTCCGTGGATCCTCCCCATTCAGGACCACCTCCTGCAGAAAACTGTCGATGGCGGAATAATCCCAACCCTGCGCCTGGTAATAAGTATCAACAACGGCCTGCCCCATAGGATTAAATGCCTATTCCGGCCTCCGCAAATAGAGTAGCGGTTTATGAACATAGAGATAGCCTCGAATATCCGCTCGCCTACATAACGCGAATAAATGGAGAATCTTTGCAACTTCGGAAATCAAAAAATCGAATTTACATAAAAAATTAATAGTATCACGCAAACGCCACCATCGCAATTATTCAGGCCATCCAACCCCGCGAAAACTATTTACCTTCAAATAGCATGACATTATAATAGAAGTATAGTCTTTTACATTCCTAAAACAAAGGATACATATGAATATTGTCACCGCTCTCAACAGAAAATATATTCCCTACACCACTGTGATGCTTCTCTCTCTCGGCATGAACAACGAAGAAGAAGTGGATGCATATCTATTAAATAGCGAGCTTACCGCAGAAGATATCTCCTTGATGCAAGAAACACTTTCAGAATACGGAGTTACGGTGCATTCTATTGTGGTTGACCGGGGAAAATTCAGTGATAAACTTCCAAGAAATGAGCAGTGGAGCATAGAAACCTACTACAGGCTGATGATGCTCGAACTTCTTCCTGAGAGTTTAGACAGGATCCTGTATTTGGACGGCGATATGATCATCAACGGCTCTCTGAAGGATCTTTACTACCTTCCTTTTGACGGAAAAGAAATCATCGCTGCAGATGACAAATGCGGCCTGAATCAGCCGGAAACCTATGGACCGAAAAATAATGAAATGCTTTCGGAGGCCTACAGATACGGCTACAGATACTTTAATGCGGGCATGATGCTTATGAATTATGCCGAACTTAGAAAAAACTACAGCTTCCAAATCTATGTGAAAGCCTTTGAAGCATGGGATTACCAAATGGAAGCTCCGGATCAGGATATTCTCAACTGGGTTCATTGGAAAAAAGTAGGCTACGTGGACTGCCAGAAATACAATCTATTTGCCAGAGTAGCTCATAACGCCGGAATAACCTACGACGAAGTAAAAAAGGCCGTGACGATAATCCACTACCCGGGCTATAAGCCATGGGAAAACGGAAATGTTCACTTTGACATTGAAAAACTCTGGTGGGAGTATGCCGAAAAATCGCCCTTTTACATTAGTCTCATGGAGCACTTTATCGAATCTGCCATGGTGGATACCACCCTTGAAGACACCATCCTTGAGCTGACTGAAAAAAATGCCGAGCAGATGCAATTGCTTGACCAAATCATGGCGAAAATGAAACAATTTATGTGAGCAAAAGAGTCTTCAACACAGATTCGAAAATACCTTCGGAAGAAGCACATCGTATGAGAAGAAGCGCTCTGCGGCGTTTCGACCTGCCGCAGCAGCGCATTCCCGTTCCCGGTCATGCGCCAGAAAATATTCCGCCTTCTCTAACATTTCCTGTTTACTCTCGAACCACGCCAGCTCTTTCCCGTCCGAAAAATACTCTGATAATTCTTCCTGATAATTTGTCAGGCAAAATCCTCCGGCACCAAGGATATCCACTACGCGCAGCGGAATACCGGTCAAGATACTCCGAAGCGTGATATTCAAATTGATCTTACTCCTGGAGAAAACGACAGGCATCTCGTTATGATAATCTGCCGTCCCACAGTACCGAACAGGCAGATCTGCAGGAGGTTCTTTTCCCGAATAGAGGTCTGTCGAAAAACGTTGCCCCAGGATCATAAGTAAAGACTGCCTTTCATTTACCGTTACCTTTTTTCGTAACATGTTTTGAAAAATTGTATCCCTGGCATTTCGAAATTCCGGTCCCAGATCCGCTTTAACATACTTTTCCAAAACATCACACATCTTTGCAGGCAAAAGTTCTGATACGACATCTTTCCCAATCAGTTCTCCTTGCACCCGAATCACATCGTCCAGATAGGTTTTCAGGTCTTCCGGAAGATAACCGATTTGCTCATAGAAATCATACTCGTCATTGTAAAGGGAGCCCAAGAAGCAGATTTCATGCTCATACCGTAGCTTCCCCCTGTTTTTCTCTTTCAAAAGCCTGTCTATTCGGTTAACATTCACAGGCAGCGGCATGTGATGTACCGCACTGACACCCAATTCCCGATAGTGCTTCTCCAGACTCCTGTCAAAAATATAAACATAATTGCAGGGATTCCCCAATGTCAGGGATTCCAATGTGTAATGCGGCGAGTCGTATACCCAGGAGATATACGGTAACCCGGAGGCAAGAGCCACTTCAGACAAAAGCGGAAAATAATCAAAGGAAAAAAGACAAGCACTTCCACCTCCCTGTTTCACGAACACAGAAACCATTTGCTCCGCTTTCTCTGAAAAAATCGGATCGGAAGTATAATTTTCCATCGGCAGGGTCCATACCTGAACTTCATGCCCCAGGCGCAACAGCGCATCTACGCAGTCTTCCTTGCTGTTTTCACCCCAATAATAGTAGAGTATTCTCATCTCAAACCCTATAATCCTATTGTCTTTACATTCTCAGCAAATTCCAAAAACTGCTTTTTCGTCAGCGGAAGTGATACTGCCTGTGCGATCTGCCTGTGCAACTCCGGGGTATCCTCCTTTACAAAGTAGTAATTGTTCAAATAATCCGGAAAATGTTCCTGTGCAAAAATTTGAAGCAAGCGGAACAAGGAATAAGGTGGTGTTTCAAAACGTAATGCCAATAGTTTTACAAAAGCCAAAAGACAAGAATAAATAAATTCAAATTCCACTTCATCATGATACTTTGCAAGTGCACCTCTCCTGTCCCATTCTCGATACAACAATGATTGCACCGTAAGCATATCTGGCTGATAATCTGCAGATTTACTCATAACAGTAGATTCCGTATTTACAAAGTAATGGTAGAGTCTTTCTTCCAGGATGTACGTACTGTTCACGCATAGATGCATCAGTTCTCCCCAGATGATGTCTTCATAGGCCAACCCTTCCACAAAGCCAATCTCATTTTCCTCCAGAAATGCTCGCCGAATTAGTTTCGTCCACGCGCTGAGTTTCATTGGCTGCGCATGAATCATTTGCTTCCGATCTTCATCGGAGCAAACAAAAATCTCCCGATCTGCTTTCCCTGTCAGTAATTCCTCAGGAGACAACAAATGCAGATCCGTCGCTGTATCTCGAACATTCCAGCAGCAGATTACATCGTACTTTCCTGTGGTTGCCTTTTGATAGAGTTTTTCCATATACATGGGTTCTACCCAGTCATCGGAATCAATGTATGCGATCCATTCGGCCGTTGCATACTGCATTCCGATATTTCTGGCTCCACCGATTCGCCTATTCGTATCTGATTTGATCAGCAAAATCTGCTCAGGATACTTTTGCTCCCATGCTGCTATCTTTTCTGCGGTATCATCCGTGGAACAATCGTCCACACAGATCAGCTCTAGATTTTCCACCCCAATGGTCTGATCCGCTAAAGATTGCAGGCAGCGATCAATCCAACGCGAAACATTATAGCAGGGTAAAATTACAGAAATAGATGGCATCGGTTTTCCTCCTCCAAACAGATCTCACTTTCTTCTTTTCTTACTAGAGCCATTTTTGCGACCAATTAGCAATAAACGATCTCACCTTCAAAATCACATGTTCGTTTGGGATATCAATCAAGGGAACTTGCCCTCTACTCATAATATCTTTCTGATAAAAACTCATCTAATCTAGCAGTCAGTTTATCCGCTCCAAATACATTCAAGTGGTCTTCGTCCGCAAAATACTTATCATCCAAAAACTCGGGGGAATCGTACATATCTAATACCTCAAACTCGTATTTTGCGTGATGGCTCCGGATAATAGCCCTAGCCTCCTCCACATACTCCATAGGAAAATGCTCTCTAAAAAATCTAGAAAACGGCGGAATCAACACCACAGTTTTTATTCCATGCCGTGCACACAGTTCAAGAAACATACCAAAAATCATTTCGTTTTCTGCGACGGTTTCCGGATAAGGCTTATTCCCGATCTTTCTCATTTTTTCGAGGCTCTCCTCTTGTCTTATGTCATCGCCGCTTCCATAACTGAAACTTTCATCGTTTCGCTCTAAAGAATCCTCAAAAAATAAGTCAAAAACAATATTACGCCATTCTGGATAACAGATTTCGTCAAAAACCTTATCATATCTCTCCATTAGAGCTATGCCGTCTTCCGTGACTGCAAAATTATGTGTTTCCCCAAATTCACGATAATAATACAAAACTCTTGCGCTATTTTCTTGGCTTAATGAAAGGTCATAACGAAACGAATATGGAGAAATCCCCATAACCACATATTTCAGTTTCTGTGTCATTCTTCTTAATGCATCTGCTAAAGAGAAAAAATCATAATAAAGATCTTGGCAGGGAGCGGCACACATGCATAATCTTTTTGTCAGGTGTTCAGGAATTAGTCCTCTTTGCACATAGGACATACCCGTCACAATCCCACATGCGTCCTCATTATTCATATCAGATAAAGCTTTTTTTCTTAACAAATAATATTCCGGGCTTAAAAAAAAACTAAGAAAACTCATGCAATTAAACAGCGAAATATTCCTATCATCAGATTTGTCAAACTCAGTATCTTCGCTGAATAATAAATAGTCATATTGTTCACTCTTCAACCGATTCATTGAAATGAGAGGATATCCTCCGCGTACAGCCTGATTCTCCAGTTCTTGATTCAAAGATACATAGCCCAGGAAAATTACATTCTCACTATTCAATAGATCTTGAATGAAATAGGCCACTTTACTTGTCCCAGCAATATATACTGATTTTTTCATAGTCCTATTGTCTCCGTAATATCATTTCTCCCTTAATCACTCTGGTAGCGTATTCTCTTTTCTAGAGATACTCCTCCATTTGTACCAAACGTTTCTCCAAAGAATGCTCCTCACGTACTTTCCGGCATCCGGAAGCAGCGATATCTGCTCGCTCCTTCTCGTGACTCAGCAGGTACTCCGCCTTGTTCAGCAAGTCCTCTGGACTCTCATAAATCACCAGATCCTCTCCCGGCACAAAGTAGTGACACAGTTCTTCCTGATAGTTGCTTAGCAACAGTCCTCCACAATACATAATGTCCATAGCCCGCAGCGGAATACCGGTCAATATGCTGCGCAGTGTAATATTCAGATTAATTCTGGATGCCGCAAAGACCTGTGGCATCTGATCATAATAATCCAGAGCCCCCTTGTTATCGACTCCCGAAATTCTGACAGACGCATCATTTGTATAAAGTTCCAGTCGATATCCTTCTAATTCTCTCCCCAGCAGTTCCATGGTCTCCTGCCGTTCTATGGCAGTAACCTGCCTTGAAAAAACAAACTGAGAATATAGCTGTGCCGGAGTCATAACATTAGCCGCATTGGGATCCATGGGATAAATCTTTTGTAATTCCTCCAGGATCTCAGGCGTCAGAAAGCTTTCCAGAAAATTTACTCCATACACATGTCTCTGCGCCCTGGCCAGGCCATCTAAGTAGCCCTTCATAAAGGGAGGAATCTCCGCAAAACGATCGTAAATCCTGTGCTTTTTCTCGGAATAGAGGGATCCCACAAAGGAAATGTCCGCGCCGCTCCCCAATGGCGGTAGCTGGGGCAACTCACCCAAAAGAGGCGCTAAAGGCAGATAATGCACCGTAGGTACCGTTCCACCAAAAGGTACCAGGATGCCCTCATCAAATACAAAAATCCGGTTACAGGGGAGTGGAACTGTGCAGGAATAGAGGTGAAAGAAAGGACTGTCATAAATCCAGGAAATGTACGGCGTCCCCGTCTCATTGCAGGCTTCCGCAACAGGCGGAAAATAATTAAATGAGAACACATAATCCGGTACAAAACACTGCAAAAGCGAACGCAACTCACTCGCCGCTTTCTCCCGTTCTTCCCGACTCATTCGCTCCGAGAAGGGAGTCTTTTTGACTAAATATTCATTTTTCGCAAACAGTCGCTCTATTGAAACATTGCCGTAGCTATTCCAGTCGATCAATACAACTTTCATTTGCAAATACTCCGTAACCTGCTATTACAAAGAATCCAACATCTCTCGAACTCGATGCCTATATGTATGCGCTTCCGAAATCTTCCGATGAGCGCTCTCTGCCATGGCACGCCTCTCCTCTTCATGTGCTAAGTAATAGCGTACTTTCTGAATTAATTCTCCCTGATCAGAAAAGGATGCATAATCCCTTCCCTCCTCAAAAAACAGTTCCATGTCCCCCCGATAGTCTGTCAGCAGGAATCCGCCACTCCCCAAGATTTCAAAACATCGAAGGGGAATTCCGTTTACTATACTTCGGAGGGAAATATTTAAATTTATAGCAGAAGCAGCATATACCTTGGGCGCCTCTTCATAAAAGTCTACCGGGTTATGGAGTCTGCATCCTGCAAGTTCCTTTGCTGGAAGCGATGTATAAACGTCTACCGGGAATCCCTTCCCCAAAATCTCCAGAAACGCCCTTCTCTCCTCGGCAGTAATGCGACGATGCAACACATACTGTGCAAAAAGGTATTCCATTGTAGCCACAGTGTCACTCTTAGGCTCCAGAGGAAGTACCTTGTGCATATCCTCCAGAACTTCCTTCGTCAGGGCAGGTTCCACGATATCCTGTCCATAGAGACATTTCTGAGACTCCATAAGTCCCCGGAGAAATCCCTCCGTATAGGCGCTTAGGCCTTTCATCCTTCCATAGAAATCGTGCTCTGTATCATATAGCGAGCCTATAAAGGTAATCCCATTTTTCGCAGGGATATTTTTGTTATTTTCGAACAGTGCCTTCAGTTTCATGAGGCGTTTGGGATTTGCTGCCATTGGAAGAAAACGGACGGTATCGATTCCTTGAGAATGGAATTTCAAGTAGGTATCGGAATCAAACACAAATACCCGGTTAGTAGGATAGATCAGAGTATAGGAATACAGATGAATGTATGGGCTGTCATATGTCCAGGACAGATACGGGATTCCTTTCTCTTTGCAATAAATCGCCAGATTAGGAAAATAATTGAACGAAAAAACAAAATCAGGATCACAGGTTTGAAGAAGTTCATCCAGGAGTAATGACATATCTCCCGAAAGGAGTTCCTCCTGAGTGGTATTTACTTCTCTGATGGTATGCCCTTCTTGACGAAATGCCTCCAGGATATCAGCACATCCGAAGCACTCCCAGACCAGCAAAATTCCGGTCATTTCTCATTCCTCGCCATTCATTAAATTCCAAGAGACTTTACTTTTACCGCAACTTCTCGGAATTGTTCTTTGGTCACATTACACTCTATTAATCCTAGCAAAAGCTTCTGAAATTCCGTAAATCCATCAGCATAGTATGGATTATCTCTTCGTACCATCATCCTGCTTCCAACAATCTCCTGTACCAGACGGAACAACGCATAGGGCGGATTGTCATAGCGCAGACAAATGATCTTCAAGAAGTCCAGGTATGCGCCATGAAGAAAATGAAATTCCATGGCATCCGGATACAGATTCACCCATCCCCTGCGCTCTGCCTCTTCCAATGCCAAAAGCTGCACCGTAAGGAAGTCCGTATGATACTCGGCATTGTTCTTAAGGATGGTAGAGGATCCATTTACACAGTAATGGTATAATGGTGCCTCCAGAACACAATACTTCTCTATGGTTCCGGAAAGGAGCAAGCACCAATAGTTATCTTCATATGCCAGATCTTCCGGGAATACCAACCCTTCCCTCACCAGGTATTCCCGTTCCAGAAGCCGTCCCCATACCATTGGTTCCGAACCCGTAAGTGCAATCTTGTGGCTCCGCTTTTCTCCGGAGTTGATATCCATCTTTTTGTAGGATGCGTTCTTCCCGACATTTACGTCAGGTTTTCCGTCACCGAAGTCCCGTACAAATCCGCATTGCACCATTTGGGGGCGCTCCGCTTCCATAACCTGCAGAAGCACTTCAAAGGCAGATGGTTCAACCCAATCGTCCGGATCCACAAAGGACACATATTTCCCGGCAGCATATTGGAGTCCGATGTTACGTGCGGTGCCCTGGCGCCTGTTTTCCGAACACTCAATGATGCAAAGATTCTCTGGGAAACGCTGCTCCCATTCCCGGAGTTTTTCTCGGGTATCATCTGTGGACGCGTCGTCCACGCAGAGAATCTGCAGCCGCTCCACACCGATAGTTTGGGTAGTCAAAGAGGTCAGACATCTGTCCAAATAGGGAGCCACATTATAGCAGGGGAGAATCACACTGATCTGATCCATTCCACATTCTCGCTTTCACAGTAAAATACGCTCTACATTTTGCTGTCCAGTGATCGTCCGGTTTCGATGTGACGGAAGTTCGGCAGGTACTCCTCCAGCAGCTCCACCACTTCTTCCTTTGTGGTATCCTCCCTGTCCAGCACATCCTCCAGGCGATTCAAGAATCGGAACAGCTTGCCCTTATCCGGAATCTCCTTCCCCGTGATAACGCCCAACGCTTCAAATCGTTCCATATCCGCAGCCTCTCCCCCTGCCACGAACTCCTCTGCAGGCTTTTCGCCGGAGGTATCGGACTTGGAGAAATATACAGGGTACTTACGATCCCCCTCCTGCATGACTGCTGCCAGCTCAACAGCCTCTGCCTCAGAGTCACACTCTCTTGCCTCATATCCATGCGCCTCCAGAAGCTTAATGGCGATGTGATCAAAGGTCATCATCTGGACTTCATTCAGCTTCGGGAAAAAGATCTCGCGGTTCTCCCCCAGAATGCAGGAAAGCAGGCAGATCTGCCCCGCCTCCGCAGGACTCACAAAATATCTGCGCACATCACTGGGAGCCGAAAGAGGCTGGTGCTTCTGCAGCCGGTGCAGGAATCCGTCGGGAAGAGATCCGTTGGAAAATGCCACATTGGCGAAGCGGGCTGTCCGTACCGGGAATCTGTCACTATAGCAGAAAATCAGATCCTCCATGATCCGCTTGGATGCGCCCATGACATTCACGGGGTCCGCTGCCTTGTCCGTAGATACGCAGAAATACTCCTGCGGGGGAAGCTCCGAAAGAAGAACTAACAGTTCTCTTGCATGGAGCAGATTATTGCGAAGGAGCGCCTCCATGCTGTAAATATCCTTCTCCGAGCGCACGTGCTTGTGAGCGGAGAAATTTGCCACGATGTCAAATCCACCCCGTCTGCGGAACATCTTTTCAAAAGCCGGAGAGGCGAAATCCATGGGATAGGGGATATAGTCCTCGGGGATGTAAGTTCCCTTCGTGGAACGCAGGTCTCTGGTAAGCTCTGCCAAACCATTTTCGTTGGTATCCACCACCACCAGAGCGCCGGGCTTAAAGGGCAGGATGGTGCGGATAAACGCAGATCCGATGGATCCCGCTCCGCCGATCACCAGCACGGATTTCCCCTCGATGGAAGCTTTCAATGCATCTCTACTCCGCTCCACATCCTCTGCAAACATGGATACCGAACGATGGGTTACTTCTTCTGCGATAAAGCTGTCTAAATGAAACATATAAAACCTCCATTATGTCATGACATAACCTTTTAAGAAGGAACAAATATGCGGTTCTTACAACGACCAAATACGCTTTATACACCCTCCGGGGTCAGTACTGACTGTAGGGTATAGCATGCATACCGATTCCCTTGACAGGATTCCGCTGTCGACCAACTCTTTTATGTGTGCAGAAAAAACAGCTTCTTCCTTTTCGAATTCCGCACGCCTAAGCATAAATCGAATCGTATCATATTTTTCAATAAGCTCAGCAACAGGTATTTCTCCGAAAGAAAACACATGCTGTCCCGTTTCATTCAAATAAACCTTTCTCATATTGCAAAGCTTGTTCAATCCATTATGAAAAACATGCAGCCTTCCGTCTACCTGCTCAAGAATCGTAAATGCGCCTGAGAGATCACCTTTATCAAATAATTCACAGCATTTTACAAACAGGCATTCTGTCAATTTGATCGCCTCTTTTTGCGACGGATCCACAGCCTGTGCTCCATCATAATGAAAGCCCCCACCATATGCTTCACAGAATATTTTTCGATATCGGTCATATTCCACAAGTTTACTGTATCCGCAGTCATGTATGCAGGGAGGCGCATCAAATGCCGGAACAACTACTCGATATCCTGAACGCAGGAACTCCACACTCTGCGAAACGTCATAATAATCAAACCCGTCAAAAAGATCTTCTCTCCAGAAAAGATCTACCGAAGTTGCCATCAGCATTCCATCAATTGCTTCCGCTTCGTAGTATCCTTTCCCATTTGGCCCGCTATACTCCTTTCGCAGCTCCACCTCCCGATTCCCATTGCTCGCTCTTATCCATCCGATATCCCACTTATCGTAGCAGGAGCCGTTTTCGGGGATTTTGCTTCCCCCGTACACTCCCAACAGCCCTATCTTCGGATCAGATTGAAATACTTTACTGATTGATACAAGGAACTCTGTATCCGTGATAAATACATCCTGATGTAGGTAAACTTTATACTTCGCATCCGAGGCTTTCATTCCTTCGTTATATCCGGCTGCCATGCTCTTAGCTTCGGAAATACAAATATTCTCCGTTTCCATCCCTTCAGGAATGTGGAGTTTGGAAAGGTAAAATATGCATTCTTCCAAATACTGTTCATTGTTGTGGCAAATGATAAATGCGATCTTATCCATAGGCTATCCGTAACTACGCTTACCTTATAGGGCTTCTGTTTGAAAAAGACTCTGCTCTAATTTTGTGACAACAACAGTGGAATGAAACCTTTTTTCACTTCATCCGCATAAAAATCATTTCTGAGATAGTTATATTTTTCTTTAAGGCAGTCCCTTAGTTGCAGGAAATTTATGGACATATAGTTTATTGCAGCCCCCTGCCTTGCCACATAATCCGAATCAAGCATGAGAAAATACTTTTCACACATCAATTCTTCCTTGGTCGATGCGTCTTGTTTTCTAAAGTATTTGCCAAATGCCGAAAGGAAAATATCGTCTTCCATGTCCTGAAGAACAGTCATCCAGTGGATTCCATCTTCCAGCAGGTGCCTATACTTGTTCTCTACCGTCGGAGCGCTATCATTTGCATTATATCCACTGTAATGAATTCCCATTTGAGTAAGCGGATACTGTACGATATGTAATTCCGTCTCCTGTACATAATCAATCCATTTAAAATAATCCGGTAATTGTTTACATGACCATCCGTGCTTCTGGCGCTTCATAAACAATTCCCTGGGCATTACCAGCGAAGGATTGCAGATGCAATTCCCGTATTCCCAGAAAAACTGCAACCATTCATCACGACTTCTGTTTTTCTGTACAAAGCCGGATATTTTCTCAATTTCTCCATCATCATTAATACAGAGTGCCCAAGTGAGAGATATGCCGCCTTTTTCTTCCAATTCTTTCACTTGAATTGCTATTTTATCTTTGTCCCACACATCATCTGAATGCATCAATGCAACATACTTCCCTGTTGCCTGCGTAGCGAGAAATTCAGCTCTGCCTCTTAAGTTCTCTTCAAAGTAATATTCTTTAGCAAAATATTTCGAGTACTTCCTGCAAATCTCCGGAGTCCTGTCAGTAGACCCATCATCTGCCACCAGTATCTCAAGATTTTTATAGCTTTGGTTAAGCACACTCTCTATTGCTCTTTCCACATATTTTTCATGATTATATGTCGGCAAGAGAACGCTCACCAGGGGACCGTTTTGGCACAAATCTTGATCTATCACCGGAATCCAGCCCTTATGAAGATCTACATTCTCATCCTTAGATAATACATACAGAATACTTGTATCCGCTAACCCACACTGTTCGAAAACAGTCTCACCAAAGTACTCTTTTCCTAACTGATGAACAAAAAACTGCTCCCGTAATCTTTCAATCAAGCCTTCTTTTGAATACGCTCTGCAATGATCCCCTTGCCCAAAGCGTTTCCAATTTTCTTCTTCGGACAGCCCCCATTCTTCATCTATATCATCTCTATTCAAGTCCACCGGGACAAGAAAAACAATTTCCCCATCCTCTTTCAGTACCCGTTTTAATTCTGATAAAGCTTTTCTATCATCTTGCACATGCTCCAAAACATGCGAGCAAATAATCAGATCATACGTCCCGTTTTCAACATTTTTCATGTCTTGGATATCTGTTCGGAACGTTACTCCATCCATAAATAGATCGGTTGTATCATAGACTATGTTTGGACACCACTCCTTTATCCAATTGTCTATACTATGTGCCGGCGCAATCTGTAAAACTTTTGTCCCTTCCGGTGATTCGGAAAGTCCGATCTTTTCCAAAAACGAAACAATCATTCGATCCCTATCAGAACTTTGGCATGAAGGACATAGGTACTTTTCCTTATTTAGCGTTTCAGCATGAGCATTATACGTAATTCCATATTTTTCTTTCATTTCCTGATAATATGAAGGAAGAGGTAGATATACTACCCTTGCTCCACAACAAGGACATCTTCCTTCTCTATCACGCAACGCCTCTATTATTTCCCCCAAACACTTTATCAGTAAAATAATCGAATCATACGCATCCTGAAGATTGGCGTCAAGGAACTCAACATTTCTGCATCTATCGTAGAAGAGCCTCACACCATCAAAATATTCTTTATATGGTTCCAGCACACTTCTTACGATGTTATCACTTATCTTATCAAGAATGGGCGGAATTGCCCCAACGCGTTGTGCGGCATCTTCCAAATGAATATCTCCCTCCAAGTCATCTTTCAGTTTCGCAAGATAATTAACCAAAATAGTGATCATTTTCGTTTCTGAACCATTCATATTATGCGGCCCCTTCCTCCAACAGATTGAAATCACTTTGGGAAATAGTTATTTCCCTCATCAGCGTCACTTGTAATGCTCTTTCCCATGCAATTGATTCCCAATTCATGTCAATTCTATATTATCAGAAATACTCCCAACACCTATTACGTTTGCCTAAGCTCCACCGTGGCAATTCTGGGTTCAAAACAACAGGCGGGGCGAACACACACAATGCGAACCCCACTCGCTCTCTGTGGTCCAACCTTCATAAAGGTGGCAAGTACAGTCGTTTTTCCCCCCAATCCTAAAGGTCCAATATGCGCTTCATTTACTCTCTTTGTTATCTCTTGTTCCATCTCTGATTGAATATCATACCGGCCGTCCACCTGAGCTTGAAGCATCATACTTGTTGCTTCGAAATGACTTCGTCCTACACCAACAGCCAGTGTGCAAGGCGTGCAACCAAGTTCCTCCACGCCTTCCGTTGCCCATCTCACAATTTCATCAAGAACAACCTGGGTATTGTGCTTATGAAAAACACGAAACGTTTTCGCCCTAATTGCGGGGCCCCCTCCAAGCATAAGGATATGGAGCCGGATCACGTTATCCGTTGTAGGACGAATAAGTATTGGTGCCGGCTCAACTCCGGCACTATCAGGATTCAACCCGCCGGATTGATCAATCCGGTGACTATCATCGCCCATGATCCCCATCGGTCTGCCCGGAAGTTTTCTTAGTCCTTCGGCAATCCCCTGCCTGATCTCTCCTAACAGCCGACCTGTTACCGGGCAGTCCGGACCAACTTCTAAAACAACATGCGGAATTCCTGTATCATCACAAAGCGGGCCATGACTTTTCTCTGCAACTTCGGCATTAAAAAGAATCGTTTCCATAACCCACTTGGCTTTCTCATCAGTCTCCAAATTGATTGCTCTCTTATATGCTTCTTTCTTATCAGAGCGAAATGTAGACCCCGCCTCCACAAGAGTATCTCTGACAAGCTTGACCACATCATCTTTCATAGATAGACCTCCCGTGTGCTGCACCAACAATTGCCGGATACCTATCAACTTTGATGAGATGAAGGGCCTCCATTCCTAGCTCAGGGAACGCAATAACTCTCTCCTCAATTGTTTTTGATCCCAACAATGCAGTCACAGGCGGGATTACGGCGTATATCGCACGACACCTATCAAGTGCCTCAATAGTTTCCCTGCATAGCTTCCCTTTTCCCAGGTGTATTTTGATACCGGCCATACTTAAAGGTTCAAAACTGCTTTCAATTTCCACCTTATTGCTTGAAGTAGGGCCCACGCCGGCCGGACTGACCGCGGTGTGAAAGATAACCTGCCCATGCAAGTCAATTCCCAGATCCTCCGTCTTACCTTCCTCTATCATCTTCAGCACTTTCGGAAGAACAGCATCCCGACCACAGAGAATGTAACCGGAGATTTCTAACGTATCTCCAACCTGCAGTCTCGCCACATCTTTTTCGCTAATCGGTGTTCTCAGTTCAATCATATGTGCATACCTTGAAAGAATTCATCAACTATCATTGTGAATCATGTCAATCATTCACTGCAAAAAGCTTCACATGCCCGCTTTCATCCTGTATTACTCCATAAGCTCTTGCTCGGTTAAAAATCTTCTTTGCCCAATTGGTATGAGGTTTAATTTCGTTCATCTTATTTCCCCCGGCCCCTTTGACCACACCACCACCTGCGCCAAGAATCTGACAGGCGTCATCATACTCTTCCTTCGTCACAGCCATCATTGCGTTCACAAACTTCACGTGTGTAGGGTGAATCACCGTACGCCCAACAAAGCCATTTGCCTTATCAAGGATAACCTCTCGGAGCAGTCCATCAACTTCATTATTTACCAGGGGCTGCCGCTTTACCAAATAGTCCTCTATCCCATAGTGAGGCAATTCCTCAAACATCAGTTCCTTCGGGGCGCGGAAATACTCCCAAACCGGGCCGGAAACAACATAGTCATTATCACGCCCGAACATGTTAATTATATCACTCAAGCATTCACGAACAGTCATGATATCATACACCGAATACCCAACACCACGGCGCACGCCAAAAACAGAAGAAAAATCGGTGGCTCCAACTCGAACCTGAAGAACCAGGTCTTTATACTTATCAAGAATTTTCTTGATTCCTGTCAGTTCCTGTAAACGGCTCTCCTTGTATGCGACTTCTTTATCCTCTATAATCGGCATTCCATAGATTATTTCTCCGAAGCGAACATTCAAGTCCTTCAAATACGAAAAATATTCATACCCATTTTCTGCGTTGAACTTGGGAAAATTGATTCCGCACAGGGATTGCACCTCCTGTTGGGTCAGTTTTTCGCCAAACTCCTTGAATTGTTCCAAATTACGAACACGCACAAAAATCAAAGGGACTTTATCCCCATCTAAGGTCCCATTATCAACAGACTCAGTAACAGTCGTCAGCAAACTATGAACATTCTCCATAGCCTCGGGAAGCTTTTCTTCCGGGCAAGCATCCTCAAAGCAAAGAACCATGCTTGTCAGACCAGGCATAGTATTGGAAAGAATCTTAGGCGTAAAATCTTTAAACCCCGGCATGTACATCGTAGCCCCAAGACAATACTGTAATAATTCCCGATCCGTATGTTTATCAAAATGCTCTGGTTCAATCACAAACTTAAAATCCGGGTTGTACATATGGTGTCTCATATTCTTTGCTTCTTTCTCCTATGATGAACGCATCCTAAGAAGTTTGATTCAAGCGCCTACTACAGCAAACTACCCTTGGGGCTCCATTTAGCTTCGGGATAATACTCATCGATCACACGCTTAACAAGCGCACACTGCTTCGCCCTTTTCTTAGCATCTTCTTCTGTACTGTCCCAAGAATGGGTGGCTGCAACAGAACCACCGGTCTTAAGATAGATTGGAGCGGCTACACGTATCATCTCCGGAACTTCATAGTGCCGGATAAATCCACCCGTGGACTTAGGATTTTCAGTGTGAATATCAATGGGACAATTTACCGCCTGACGTAACGCTCCCAGCATTTGAAGCTGAATGTCACGCACGGGATTGATCGAATCCGCTCCAATCGTTTCCAAAAGCCTTGCAGAACAAGGATTTCCATGTCCGGCATGAGCAGAAACCTTAAAATGACAATCGCCCGGTATCTCACCTGCTTTACGCATTTCATTCAGCACCCACAAACAGCCTTCATCGTAAACCAGGAACCCGCGACAACCAAGACGAACTGCACGCTTAACATCTTCAATAGCTCTGACGATCTGCTCTTGTCCACGAAGACGGTACCCCATTCTCACTCCCTCCTCAGTGTGAACGGAAGCAGAAGTATCCGTGGTGGCACGGGGGCCAATCGCAAGGATCAAGTCCGTTTCCCATTTATGAGCAAGTTCTACCATCTTTGTAATATCCTCATCCGTCAAGCACATAATGCCTTGCGTCTGTGTGACGCGATGAAGATAAAGGCCATAACTGTCCATAGCTTCTAAGAGTGCCTGCATCACTTTAGGCCCTTGAATCCCCGGGACTTCAAATCGATACTGTCCCCCATCAGCAAAGCACTTGTGGCTTGTGGGAAGATCATATGCGTCTCCTCCCGGCAAGCCAATAGAACGTAAAAATTCTCTCGTTTGATCCATACTATTCATATCTATGTCCTTTCTCCGAATCGTACTGCTTTCAGCCCCCGTTACGCCTCAAATCATCCATTAATGCATCTACAGACGCCCTGTGGTCAAAAATGATTGGTGGCAGTTTGTGTGTCAAACCCTTGTGGATGCGGCAGTCGATAAATGAAGCATGTCCACAGTCATTTAGCGAATTAATCGCCGCTTTCAGTTCTTCTTTAGTTCCCACAGCCCCGCCGATTGTTTCATATCCACATGCCTCAGCAATCTTTGTCCAATTCAGCTTGTACCCTGCAGAGGGCTGTCCGCCAACAGATTCATGAGCACCATTGTTGAGAATTGCATGAATAAAGTTGGGAGCGGAGATCTTGCTCACCATCGTCATTGCTCCCATATGCATAATGGCTGAACTGTCACCATCCAGAGCAACCACTTTTCTACCGGGTTTTGATAAAGCAATCCCGAGAGCAATCGAACTGGCATGTCCCATAGCCCCCACATTCAGAAAGTCATGTTCCTTCGTCTCCCCCCTTCTTTCTCTAAGGAAAAACAGTTCCCGAGACGTACGACCTGTAGTTGCAATATAGATAGTGTCCGGCGGAAGCGTATCCAAGAACACTTCAATTACTTCTTCTCTGCTCATAGGATAGGTATCATCCACAAGGTTTTCTTTCTCATTCGATGCCATAACACCCTTCGGAGCGACAAAAGCGTATATGCCCCTGGTCTCTGTGCAATACTTGACTGCCCTATCAACAATTCCCTCGAATTTTTCATCATTGTCTTCAATTACAGAATATGGAATGTGAAGAATATCGAGCAAAGAAGTTGTTATTTCCCCTTGGAGCTTATGCTGCGGGTGATTTGGTTCCGTGTCCCCCTGCCCACGCCAACCAATAAGAAGAAGCATCGGAACGGCATACACATTCTTATCTGCAAGGCTTGCAATAGGATTTACAGTGTTTCCTTCTCCGCTGTTCTGCATATAAACAAGCGGAATCTCCTTTGTGGCCAAATAATGCCCCACAGCCAGCGCAACAGCATTCCCTTCGTTTGCCGTTATCACATTTCGGTCCCCACAATTTTCCAGAGCATAATTACAAAACCCATTTAAATAGCTATCCGGAACACCCGCAAAAAACGAAACCCCATGATTTGCTAACGATTTAAATACTTTCTCCTGGTCTAACAATTATTTCTTCTCGCCTCCCACACTTCCCTTGCCTTTGTAAAGGGTGAAGTAATCACGGCTTTCTCCTCGACAAATCTTCCACGCCACATTCATCGCCTCTATCACATCATCCGGTAACGGCCCGGCGTTTACCGATTCCATATTCTGAAGCAGATGATTGAGCTTACTAGCCCCAATCAAGATCGCATCTCCACGACCGCTGTCAAGCATGGAATGATACGCCAACCATCGATAAGTTGCTTCAACCATCGTTATTCCATGTGGTTTGATAGCTTTTCTGATTACATCCAAAGCGTCAAAATTACATTTCTTCCAATACTTCTCCAGATACCCGGGGCGGTGAGTGAATCGTCCGTCCTCAGGAGTATCGTCTACGCTCGTATACTTCCCGGTGAGCAATCCACCCATTGTCGGATTATATGCATAGAAACGAAGGTCAAAAGCATTTAAGCAGTCATTCAGCTCACTTTCTGCACCTCTTGTCAAAGGGTTGTATACCCCCTCATAAACCGTGGGGAGAACCCACCCATGTCTATCGCAGATATGCCATACATCTGCCACCATCCAAGCCGGAAAATTACTTAACCCCAATTCCCTAAACTTCCCTTGATCATGCATATCTGCCATAGCTCCCAGCGCATTTTCTACGGGAGTCTGCGGATCAGGGAAATGAAGAAATACCGTTTCTACTGACGTTCTCTTCATTCGCTCCAAGCTTTCAGTTAACTGCTTATATACAGCATCTGCATCCAGTTTTCCACTAATCCTTGGATTTATTTTCGTAGAAATCTTGCATGATTGATTAATCCCGGGTAACACCTCTCCCAGCAGCCGTTCACTATTTCCGTCATTGTATACATAGGCTGTGTCCAGTTCGTCATATCCGGCGTTCAAAAATGCATTAATGTACTGTTCAACATCCGGATAAAATACGGACTCTCCAAATGTCATCGTACCAAGTATTAGTTTCACTCAAACACCTCACTTATAGGATACTCACTATTTCTTTTACACTCTTGTTTTCAGCCAACACTGCATCATACAGAAGAGCAATTACTTCCTCAGATTTGCCTGCATATCTGCACATTTCAAAAAATCTATGTTCAAACTCATCCTCAGAAAAAGGGTTTTGCATTTCTCCTTTCGGATACTCCACCGATTCTTCATATATCTCATTTCGCGTCAGCACTCTTACAGAGGCTATCTGTTTTTCGGGAAAGTGTGCATCCATCTCGTCATCTGCAATAACTTCCACTTTCTTTATCAACTCATTAATTTCTGTATTATCAATCAGTTTGTCACTATATTCACCTAAACCTGCTTTTCCAAAAAGCAGTGCAACACATACACTATAAGGAATGCTCATCTTTGCAGATGAGGCATTTGTTATGTGTATATGATCGTGACCATTTATTGCCAAAGAATATGTCCTTACTTCTATTCTGTTAATGCTCCTAATTTCTTCTTTTTCCAGCAACTGTTGCCTGATTTTTATTGAACATTCGATAGACGGATGGCAGTATCTACACGCAGCATATGGCTTTATGTATGCTCGTTCAATAGCAGAAATACTGTCAAGGCATGGCTTTGTTGGTATTAAATCCTTATTTCCTGTCATCATGGCGAAATACCCTCTTGCTCCGCCCAAGGGATCTTCCGGTCCTTCAAATCCAGCTTTTGCCATCTGTGCAGACACTAGTGCCATAAGAGCTGTCTTTGCCACATTGTATGGCTTAAGCTCCGAACTCTCATCTAGTACCTTAAGCATTCCTGAAGCTGAGATGCACGCCGTACTGAACGCATTAAATTTTTCCTTTTCAGTGTAATTCAACGCATAACATATTGCCAATGTAGCCCCGATAATTCCACAGGTTCCAGTTGCGTGATACCCCTTTTTTTTGTGAATCGGCTGCATAGCATATGCCATAGAGAACGACGCTTCATATCCTGCCACTACAGCGCGATAAAATCTATCCAAACCGATATCGTATTTTTCCGCAATCCCGAGTAAAACGGAAAAAATCGGAGAACCCAAATGAATAATTCCTGCATTTGTTCCATCATCATAATCAAGCGAGTGCGCACTTAATCCATTTAAAAACACCGCATCTTTCAGAGATGCTTTGCTTTCTATGCCTATAATGCAATATCTTGCCTCTTCACCATCTGACAGTGCCAGGTATTTTTCCAGTTTGGATCTGTTATATTCCGCTCCGGCCAAAGTCACGCAAATATAATCCAAAAAAGCATACTTCGCCCTGCTTTTAACTCTAAGAGGTAAATCGTTGTTAAATACTTGATCTATTTCCTTTACAAAATCCTTAGCTACATTTGACATAACAATTCCCTTTATAAAACAGGATAAAGATCGTGTCTCATGATATCGTTTCCCGAAACATCGATTACTTTTAGCGATGCTGCCACCTTATTATGTTTATCCACATACTCATCATAATTCTCGGCCTCTATCAATATTGCAGCCACCCTATCCCCGCTACACCCTACATGATGAAATTCTGTTCCTTTTCTTTTTAACTCGTAGAATTCAGTGATCCATCCATTTTTTTTACAGATGTCTGCTCCTTCAATATGGTCAAACACTCCGGCATTGCAATAAAGAAACTCATCCGATATCATTTTTTTCTGCTCAATCAGATTGATGTTTACCTTTCTGCTTTCAAAAAGGTCAACCGTAGCTTTAATAACATCGAAGCCACATGCCTTTTCAATCATTCTGTACTTTAGACACCCCCCTGTTCTGGCGCTGAACTCGATTACACTCAATTCCTCTCCATGCTTTATCATTTGTACAAGCATGGGACAATTATTCAACTTAAACGCATCAACTATTTTACATATAATACTATAAATTTTATGTATTATATTTGCATCGTCCGTAGCCGGTGATATCCCTTTCCATATGACAAAGCCCCTGTCATTATTTATTTTTTCGCTACAGGATGTACATAGAATTTCTACCTTTCCATCTGTAACAAAAGCGTCTACAGATATCTCTTCTCCATCTACAAACTCCTCAATAATCGCCTTGTTATCCCTGCTATAGGCTAAGCTACCTTTTATTGCTTCTTTTAACTCTTCTGCCCTATAGACCTTTACAACCCCTTTAGAGCTGTTGCAATCTACGGGTTTTACAACCAACGGATATTTCATTTCAACATTTACGTCTTCAGTATCTGTAATAACAAACGGGGCAGTCGGAATACCATTTTCTTTAAAAATGCGTTTCATCTCTCTTTTATTTGTGACGTTCCAACCGGTTTGTTCGTCAATATAACATGGCAATCCCAGTTTATCGGCCACCACGGCAACAGTAGAAAGGGCTTGATCTGTACAACAGGAAATAATCATATCCGCCTTTTCTTCCAGAGCTATTTCTGTAATTTTGGGTATGTCCAGCGTGCTCTCTCTGTAAAACTTGTCAGCATACTTTTCTGCAAGCGGTCTCACTGAATAATCAGCCAATATGGTATAATACCCTCGTTGCTTTAGCTCATTTATCAGTTCGATTTGCGGTAACCCTCCGGCAAGTACTAACGCTTTTTTCATTCCTTTGATCTCTCTATAATTATTTTAGTTCATGAAATCTATATTCGGATTGCTCTTCCATATGTTATTGAGGTATAGATGTTGGGATGTATTTTCCATCTATAAACTGCATCGTCCATAGTTCAAGGCCTATACATCTCCAAAAAAGGTTAACCTCATTTTTACTAAGCGAATCTATTCTTTCATAGAGATTATTGATATATATATAATCAACCATATCTCTATCCCGCATTGATGGATAAATGATCTCAAAATATAAATTTTTGAATCCATCTCCACTTAGTATTTTCTTTTCATCGAAGACCATAATGCCTTTTTTTCGATATACAAATTCATGCCCGAACTTTCTTTTCAGCAGTTCCTTATATATGTATTTTCCCTCAACCCATCTGAAAGGGTTTGGTCCAAGATTACATGGTGATGTATCGGCGAACCGGATTAAGTAACTTTCCGGCAACGTCATAACGAAATCCACAACCTCATTGTCCAGCAGTGGCACACGATTTTCTATCGTTGCAGCCATAGTCATTTTGTCCTGCCGAAGGCAAGCTTCAGGGAGGCGATAAAGAGTCTCATATTTCAGTTGCTTTGTGAAATCAGAACCGCTAAGTCTGTTAAACCTGTCTACTTCTGTTGCTATTAAATCATTAGCCCCCCGATATCCCTTCGTACAAAAACCCGTGATTGTGGAATCTGACATGATCTCATATTCCGCGAAACTGTCATATTTCTTTATCGTACTGGAAACCTCAATATTTTTTTGTATAAAGGGGAAGAACAATCCGGCAGAAAATCTTCCATACCCTCCGGCTGTTTCATCGCTTCCCTCTCCACTCATTAGAACAGTCACATATTTTTTTGCTTCTTTTGCTAGCAAATAGAAAGAAACAAAATATGGTTGATATAGTGGAGCATCATTACACCAGGATGCATATTGAAAATTTTTTAAGAAAAAATCCTCATCCATCCAATGTTTATGAATATTTAACTCCAGCCTTTCGCCAACTTGATCGATATAGTATTCTTCATTTTTCCCTGTTTTGCTACTGTCTACTATCGAAATCCCGTCCTTGATAGTTTGTCCACCTGTTTTATTTGCATAATAGCAAATCAAGGTTGAATCAATACCACCCGAAACCTGGCACCCCACAGGAACATCTGATACGATTTGTCGTCTTACAGCATTTTCAAGAAGAACATCTAATTCATCTATTGCCTCTTCAATATTATTAAATCTGTCGTTTACTCTGATGTATTTATCGATATCCCAATATTTTCCTTGATTGATAACTCCATCAAAGGAAGCACATAAAAAACACCCAGGGTCGAGCATTTGAACATTTTTTAACAACACTCTGTCACTTAGTCTTGAAAACATTATTCTCGAGTTATAAGCATCTATATCTATTTCTCGAGTAACATTCGAAAAAGGGATGAGTCCTTTCAACTCCGAGGCAAAAGAAATCATCCCTTTTTGAATACAGTAATATATTGGTTTGATACCAAATCTATCCCTGGAAATAAAAAGCCGATTTAAACGAAGGTCTACAATTGCGAACCCAAACATACCGTTCAGTTTTCTGACAGTCACATCGAATCCGTACTCCAAATAGCATTTGAGCAACACCTCAGTATCTGAATGTCCTCTGAACACCCAGCCTGCTTTTAGCAACTCATCTCTTATCTCGCTATCATTATAGATTTCACCATTAAATATCAGTGCGACATTATTGTCGTCAGACACCATCGGCTGGTGCCCTTCAGAGCTTAAATCCTTTATACTCAATCTGTTAAACCCAAAAATGCCATCACATTTTTCTGGATAATCACTCTGCTCCAGATTAATGCCATAAATACCGTTATCAACATTTATCGATACCGCCCCTTGATCATCCGGTCCACGATGCAACATGGAACGCATTGATTCCCTTACTTTTTCATATTCGCCATACATCGGTCCGCTAAAGCTAAAGAACCCACAAATAGCACACATTCTTATCCCCTCTTTGCTTAATTATTTGCCCGTAGTTTTGATAGAATTTATTACTCTTCTCTGGTCTTCTTCCATAAGTCCCTCATAGATTGGTAACGTAAGAACATGCTCCGACAGTTCCCTTGCGACAGAAAGATTTAGATTTTTATATTTATTTCTAAAGCAATTCTGATCGGATGTGATCGGATAAAAATACTTGCGGGGAAAAATATCCTTTTCATGCATCGAAAGATATAATTCGTCTCGACTGAGAGGATATGGATCATTAACGAGAATCGGGAAGTAAGCATAATTGTTCACTTCTCCGTCCTTAACAATTCTAAAAATATCAATTCCTTCAACGTCCGCCAGCTCTGCGACATACGTGTCAAATACTTTTTTTCTCGATGCAATGGCATCTTCCAAATGCTCAAGGTTACAAAGCCCCATAATTGCGCAGACTTCATTCATTTTTGCATTTGCGCCCACTTCAGTGACCAGAGACTCTCCTCTGATTCCAAAATTCTTCAGATTGTACAGTTTTTCATAGATCTGGTGCTCATGAAATGCAACCGCCCCGCCCTCGATGGTATTGAATACTTTGGTTGCGTGAAAGCTGAACACGGAAGCATCGCCAAAGCTTCCGATGCCTCGCCCGTTAACACTTTCACCAAATGCATGCGCGGCATCATAAATAACTTTAAGATTATAATCTCTGGCAATTCTTTCTATTGCTTCCGTATTACACAGGTTTCCGTATACATGAACGGGCAGAATCGCTACAGTTTTTTCTGTGATCAGCTCTTCAATTTTTGTTTCATCAATAGTCCCGTCTTTCGGCTTCACATCACAGAATACCGGTCTTAATTTATTTCGCACTATGGCATGTGTTGTCGAAATAAATGTAAAAGGAGTCGTTATGACCTCTCCGCCTTCCGGAAAACCAAAGGCCTGCAGTCCCAACTCAAGCCCCATATGTCCATTGACCAACAGCGAGAGGCCTTCCACTCCAAGATATTCCTTCAATCGTTCCTGAAGTTCATTATGATATTTCCCCATATTGGTGAGCCAGTGACTTTCCCATAGGGGCTTTATGGCCTCAATGAATTCTTCATAAGGAGGCATTGATGAACGAGTAACATTGATTTGTTTTCCCATAGTTTTCATTCCGTTCTATCGACTATTTTTCCCACAAGCCAGGCTCCACAAACTGTCAGTTCTCCATCACAGAACTTATCATTTTCGGCAGAGTCTCCCACACCCCCTCTTCCGCCATAAGTGATGGGTTTATCTCCAAAAATGGTACATCCGGATTAATCTCTGTCAAACGTCTTTTCTGCTCCTCATCGCCGCAGTAGAAAAACATAGTCAGACTCAATTGCTTGCGTAATATTTTTCGGTTTTCTTCTGTATCCCAACCGGTACCGGGAAGAAGATGCAGCTGCCTGCAATGCAGAAGATTATAAGCAATAGCATCCATAATCGTACACATTTCAAATCCTTCGAGATTCCATGTAACCATAAGCTCCGGGGCAAATTCCTTAATTTCATTCAAATTATCCGTTTGGTCTTTCCGAAGAAAAAAAGCAATTTCTGCGTTAGGGAAGCTTTCGTTTACAATTCTACATATCTTTTCTTGGGCATATGCCAAACTGCTTGTTTCAGATGCCACAAATGCAATCTTCACCTGATTATTCTCCTGATATATGTATTTCCAAGGAAGCGATAAGTTTACAAAATTCCCCTTCTGTATCTTGAAGAATACTTGCTCGCTTCAAAGCTTTTTCCTTCTGGCTCTTCACATACGCCAAATCATTCCGATATTGCTCGATTATTTCGGGATAATCCTCAATTGCCTCTGCTGCGAAATCATCTCCGGCGACATAATAAACATCACCATAGCGCAATGTTATAACCGGAACCCCCGCATCCAAAGAAATAACTGCGGAGGTTCCTCCCCCCGATCTCCTGGGATTGACAAATAAATCGCATATTTTCAAAACCCCTCTCAGATCATTCGCATATCCCCCATTTATTACTCTTCCGGCAAGTAAAGGATACCGGAGCTCCAGATCCTTCAAGCACTCATCCGAATACTCACCAATCAGAAAAATCTTAGTAAAAGGATCCTGAATCTGCTCCATCACTTTCCAAAATTCATCCGTTAGTTCTTCATTTAGCCGATTCCCTACTACCGCCAGCACCTGATCATCTTCATACAGTCCATAGTTTTTTCTTTTATATTCCCCGCATTTCTTTTGTATGGAATAGGTAAACAGGCTACGCAATATTTTGTTTTCATCTATGTGCAACGCATTTACAACCGCTTTATCCTCATCGCTCAATTCACCGGGAATTGAAACATAATCAGTATCATCGCCAGGGATTGATGCAGACATGCCAACCGTGAGCACCGGAACCAAGCGATTAACTAATCCCGTGAAAAGATCCCCTCCACCAATGCTCACAACAAATGCAGGAGGACGCTGGGCAATAAATCCCAGCAAATAATCAATCACATCCCTATTCGGCATATCCGGGTTGCATTGAAAAAATGGAATCGAACACCCTTCCCATTCCAACCGATCGACTTCCGTATACTCTTCCACATAGCTCTCTATAAACTTCCCCCAAATTTGGGTACTTCCTACTTGTGTTATTCCATCTGCGACATTTATTAGCAAAACCGTCTTGTTACATCTTTCAATCATTGTTTTGCATCTGTCCAGCGTTATCATCGTAGGGCTATGCAGTTTTGATAAAATTTGACTTGCCAACACGATAACATACGAAGAATTTCGTTCGCTATATGGAATTTTCCTTAATGATCTCCCATACTCATTCTCCAATATCTCAGCATATTCATTTGTCAGCTTTCTCAACCATTTCCATTGATTGATCTTAGTTTCTTTTGTTGCAATTTGAGGAGATTTGAATATTTTGACATCACATTGTCTCAGCCAAAAATACCGAGTCTCGATAGAGAGTGTTTCACTTCGCATACCTATATCTTGAAGCTTAATCAGGTATTGCGGCTTATTTTCCAGCGCCAGCAACCAAGAATACAAAAACAACCCATTGGCTGCCGATGTACCATCCGCCAGTTCGGATACAAACGAAAAAATACTCTCTCTTGCGCTTGGAAGAAGCGATTCCCATCCAGACACTATCGTGTTAATCAGTGCGATTGCTTCATTCGAAATCGCCGTAGGGTTTTTCATTATCTCTTTTTTCAGTTCTGTGAGGGTTTTATCCATCCTTTGCTTTCTCCCAAGGAATGCAAATATTCAATAGAGAAACATCCCAAAAAATTCTCCATTTATTTTGATTATGATACAATATTTGCAAAGTCAACAACGAAAGGGTGTACTTATGAGAATCCTATTCTATGATATGGGGAGTTATCTGTATAACGATATATTAGATACTCTGCAAACTATGGGGCATTATGTGCGCACCGTTTACTATCATTTCGATAATCGATGCAAAGATGACTTTTTTTACGATCGATTTCAAAAAAAACTGGCATCTGAGCCCTTTGATATGATCTTTAGTGTCAACTTCTATCCCGTTGTTGCAATCGTAGCAAATGAAGCTAAAATCCCTTATGTTTCCTGGAGTTGCGACTCTCCATTGGCAGAAGAACTGGAGCACTACTTCCCATTGGAAACAAATCGGATCTTTTTATTTGACAGAGAAGAGGTCACCCGGTATCAAAAGCAGGGAATCACTACTGTTTTCCATATGCCTCTGGCAGTAAATGCTGAACGGATTTCTGCCATCCGTTTCTCGGAAGGATATCGAAAGCTCGGTGGAGAAGTAGCCTTCGTTGGCAGATTATATGAAACCTCATTAGAGCCTCTACTCTTACCCATGGACGAGTACACAAAAGGCTATCTCCAAAGCGCTATCGACGTTCAGCTCGAAATCTACGGAACAGACCTTATTACACCCATGCTGACACAAGAATTAATGGATCGAATCAACACATCCTTCCGTGAAAAAGGGTTCAGCACAATACTGACAAAAAAGGGATTAGCATACGCTCTGGAGAAGCAGATCACCTACGCAGAGCGAGTAACGTTATTGGACACATTGGGTGATTTATTCGAAACAAAATTTTATTCCGATCACCCCTACCCTTTTTCTTCCCATGTGAAATATATGGGCCCTGTAAAATATCATACAGAAATGCCCGCAGTTTTCCGTTACAGCAAAATTAATCTTTGCCCCACTTTGCGAAGCATTCTATCCGGAATTCCCTTACGCTCCCTGGATATCATGGCTTGCGGCGGGGCGCTTATGTCAAATTATCAACCGGAATTGGCCGAAAATTTCATCGATGGGGAAGAAGTAATTCTTTATTCAAGCCTGGAGGAGGCTGTAGAGAAAGCCTCCTATTACCTGTCCCACGATACCGAACGGATTGCCCTGGCAGAAAAAGGAAGGGAAAAAATATTGAAAGAATATTCCTATAAAAACCGACTTTCAGATATTCTTTCCGTTGTGCCAATATGATTCACTCATTCCAAACCGGATTCTTTAGCACCCATTTACCGGAATTGTCTTTTTCAAACAGTTCCGTATTGTAAAGACTATCAATAATCTGCCAGAATTCAGATTCGGAATATCCGCAAAAATCGCAAAAATCCCTGACGCATAACGGATCCAAATTTCCGTCATGATCTCTCACCATCTGTACTGCCTGATCTCGCGTTATATAACCGTATCGTACCATTCGAGCAGCATAGTCCGTTGCAGAAGCATGACCAAATTTCGGATATTTCATCCATGAATGAACCAAATATGCCCGGCTATCGATTTGATCAAAGTTCTCTACGTGATGCGTCCGATTCCATTCGTGCGAAAGATCATGGAACCCGTGTTTTCTGGCAAATTCATAATTTTTGAAACTGTTCCACTGCGTAAAATATGATATATAGATTGGATCCAGCGCTGCCAGTTCCTCTTCCCGAGGAGCTCTGGTCAAGTAAAGGTCCTGAACATCAACGCCTGCTCCCTCGATCAATTCTTTCTCATCTATCCCAATTGCCACACCATTGCACAGTTGTTCTTTTGCTGAATATGTCTCCTTGGCATCTGCCCCTCCGTATTCATAACTCACGTTTTCGCCATAAACAAGAAGCGGCGTATTAAACTTAACTGCCATAAGAAGAGGGTATGTGTAGATCAATCTGTCAATGTACCACGTGGGTTTCCCATATGTTTCAAACATGTATCGCATTAATTTTTTTTGGGCTTCGATATCCGGTTTCAAACTGATGATCGGGCATCCGAATTCCTCGGAAATATTTTTTAGATTATGTTTTCCTGCCTCTGTCATAGGAAAGTTATCTTCTACAGAAAACAGTATAGGGTTCATATGCATTACATTCTTCATCAAATGAACCTGATAGTGCGAGTCTTTTCCTCCTGATACAGCAATTGCGCAATCAGGCCCATCCCCATTCATTCCACGGTACTTATCACATATCTCCTCAAACTCCTTCCATCGAGCATCCCAATCGATGGTTTTTCTTCTCTCATATGACTGACAAGCAGAGCATACCCCTTCCGAATTAAAAGAAATTCCAGGTCGAGTATTAGGCATTACACATTTTTTACAATAAAACATTTTTTGCTCCTTTCTCTAACTGTGAAAACATTCAAGACTTTTGAGAAAACTTTTTTCCGGATCCTTGTGCCAATAAATGTCACCTTTGGGACGGAAATTATTTAGCCTGTCATAGGACATGATTTCTTTATACATTTCATCAACACTCTCTGTATAAATCATTTCCTCGTTGTTCACTACCTGTTCAAAAAATGCCAAACATCCGCCCTCTTCTAATGAAGTATCATTCCTCCTTTTATTTATTAGTATTTTTATGTGCTCATAGGGGATTGCTTCTAATAAAGCCGTACTTTTTTCCCCGATTACAATATGGCTGATTCTGTATATGTCATTAATATCGACTCCAAACTCCATAACTTTGAGTCGTGAATATGTTTTTCTAATGTATCCGTCTGTTTCTTCATCCCACTTTTCTGCACTATGCCGTTTGTACATTACAATGTATGATTCTGAAGGCAACATTTCAGACAAAATACCGGCTTTCTCCAGAAGCCCTTGTTCGCAGCTGGAGATAACGCAAACCACTGTAATCCTCATGTTTAGTCCTGCATAGTCTTCTCCCTTTTGCAGCACTCCCGGTTTCCCTACTGCGCGAACATTGGTTACTCCTAGGTCTCGCGCGGATTTCTCAGCCAAATCACTAAACGAAAAATGTAAGTCCGAATACTTAGAATTTTGTGTATAACGTCGAGTGTGAATAATTGCTCCGTGGTCTATTTCTATACATGGGATGCCATTTCTCTTGGCCACTTCGTAAGCGTAGCAACAGTTGCGAGATGTTCCATGCGAATGCAAAACCACCTTAGGAGCCACTCTTCTTATTACTTCTTCATAAAAGGACATATACGCTCTTCGTAAAGCGAGTGACCATTGCAGCGACGACAAAATACTTTCTTTCTGGCAATGAGGTAATCGAAGTGCATAGAACCTTTCCACAACAGGAAAAAGTGAATCATTCATCGCTTCTTCCAGTTCTGCCAAATCAATACGATCTATTCCATACCCATTGACAATATGGTTTCGTAAGATCGGATGACAATTAATTGTGTGCAAGGGAATCTCCGAATTGATTTCGTTGCAGGGCTCGATCATCGTATACTTTGACGCATCAAGCAGATCGATATATGGATCCAACGCCGTATGTACCAATTCTCCGCCGATATTTTTTCTAAACATCCCTCCAATAAACAGATAATCCCGTGGCTCCAACCTTTCATAATAGGATTTCAGAACAGTCTCAACTACATATTCAGATCCCTTCATCTGGAGCAACGGCGGATTCTTGCCACTATATGCGGAGTTATTTATTAATTCATCTTCATCTTCTACGTAGAACAATTTCTCGGTCAAATACCTATATACAAACACATTTTTGTAAGTAACCTCTGAAATATCCTCAATTAAACCTTGGTCCAGTTCAATCATTCTCCGCTCTCATTCCCCCTCTATTTCCCACACCAGAGGCACTTTTGCCTCCAAATGCTCACAATCCATCCACTATTTGTGCAAATTTCCGAGCAACATCATTCCAGGTAAAACACTCAGTTGCTATATTCTTCCCATGCGTTGCTATTTCATAACATTTTTCTGGTGACTTTATCAAATCGTTAACAAGACCCGGCAATTCACTAAGTTGAGAAATGTCATAAAGACAGACCACTTCCCCATACTCATTTATCAATCGATCCACGTATCTGCTGCTATCCGAAAGAACCATTGCACCGGCAAGCATCGCAGTCGGAACGCGATCATGCATGCCCTGTTTAAACCAGGGCATATTATTAAAACAAATTTGCGTATTTTGACATATTTCCGGCAAAGATTCATATGCAACAGCAGGATGCACTATCAAAGAATCGTTCGGCAAATCCCTCATCTTCTCCCACCCGGAACCCCAGATGTGAATTGGCACTCTGCCGGCCGCCAGGTATCTTATAGCCTCCTCGCGTATATACGCCTTTATCCATCGATTTACTATTCTTGTAGAAACGGCATACTGTTCGAATGAAATATCAGTATCTTTCAGCAGGTTCATTGAGTCCAGCGCCAGGGTAAGAGATTGTTCAATGCCCAGATTTCTTTCGGAAAGAAGTATATCGATTTGAGCGTTTATAATTTTTTGGAGAAGTGTCGGATATCCACTTATTTCTTCATCCAACACTCTAAAATCATCAAAACTCCCGGTAAAGCCCAGCTGAAACGGGCGACGCTTATAATCCTCAAATGAGTCTATTAAATAATCATCATCCCCAAGCCCTGCCAAAGGTAAAAAGAAGGCTTCTTTTACACGGGGATAATGTCTATCTACATACTCTTTGTGTTCTCCATCTACACAAATCACATAATAGTTACTGCAAGTAGAAGTCATATTGCCATGGTGAGCAAGCGGATGATCAACAATGTAGTTAAAAAATGGGATTTCATACGCATCAAAGAGGTTTCTACCATCAGGTAAACATGTATTATGCTGTCCTCCGGCATTAAATGCGATAGCCGCATCAAAATCATATTCTCTGACGACTGAGACTTCTTCTAAATCGATAGTTCCTTCTTTATGCACGTCGAAGAAAACAACAGAATAGCCCAATTTTTCCAGGGAAGATGCAAGACATTGAGAAAAAACATTTAACGAATTATAGCAAAAATTTCCTCTACGGAATATTAATATCCTGCTCATAAGAATGGCCTCAAAAAACTACTTGGAATTATTTATGCAAATATTTTTTGGAGCACTCGTGACGCCTTAAAAATCGTTAAAACTCGAATTCATAATATATTTTATAGTATCACGCAAATGATACTATATCAATTGTTACGGATTGCCTTATGGAAACTATTTACCTTCAGAAAGCATAATTGTATAATAAATCATGTTCTTTTATATCTTGATAATATAGTTTATCCATTTGCTACCACATACATATGAAAAAGGGAAAAATCACAAAATGAGTCTCGAAATCAGCAAGAACATTTTATTGATTGGTGGAGGCGGCCATTGCCATTCCGTGCTGGACACCCTGTTAAGAAGTGACTCATACGAAAAGATTGGCGTTATTGCCAAAGACGCAGATAACTACAGGGAACTCGAAGCAGATAGCATTGTTTCCAATTACCTTGTGGGTATAGATGCCGATCTTTCGGTGTTATTTTCTGAACATTGGGGATCTGCATTCATCACACTTGGAAGCATTGGAGACCCTTCCGGGAGAAAACATATCGGATCGGTCATTCAGGAGATTGGCTTTTCCATTCCGACAATTATTGATCCATCTGCCATTGTTTCCGAGCAGGCTAATCTCGGAGTCGGTGTATTTGTGGGAAAAAATGCCATTGTGAATATTGGTTGCCGGATTGGGAGCCATTCCATTATCAATACCGGTGCAATCATAGAGCATGACTGCCGGATTAACGATTTTGTTCATATCAGCCCCGGAAGCCTATTGTGCGGGAGCGTATCCATCGGAGAGGAAACTCATATCGGTGCCGGTTCCGTCATAAGACAATGTATCCGGATCGGAAAGAATTCCCTGATTGGTGCGGGCAGCGTAGTTGTAACGGACATCCCGGATCATGTGACAGCTTATGGAAATCCATGCAAGGTGATTGAACAATGAGTGTATTTATCATTGCCGAAGCAGGCGTAAATCATAACGGAAGCTTGGAATTAGCTTGTAAAATGGTCGACGCAGCAAAAAAGGCCGGCGTTGATTGCATTAAGTTTCAGACTTTCAAATCAGAGAATCTGGTTTCAAAGAGTGCTCAGAAAGCGGATTACCAGAAAAACGCCACTGGACAGGGCACTCAAGCAGACATGCTGAAGAAACTGGAGCTTTCATATGAAGAATTCATAAAACTCAAGAAGTACTGTGACGAGATTGGGATCTGCTTTTTGTCCACTCCTTTTGACATGGACAGTATTCATTTCCTGAGCGAACTCCATATGCCCTTTTGGAAGGTTCCTTCAGGCGAGATCACGAATTACCCCTACCTTGTGGAATTGGCAAAAACATCTAAACCTGTCGTCATGTCGACCGGAATGTGCAAAATGTCTGAGATCGATACAGCGATTAAGGTGCTTCGAGAAAACGGATCAGGAGAGATCACGCTGTTACATTGTAATACCGAGTATCCAACTCCGTTTGAAGATGTAAACTTAAGAGCGATGCAGACCATGCGGGATGCCTTTTGCCTGGAAGTAGGTTATTCTGACCACACGAAAGGAATTGAGGTGCCTGTAGCTGCAGTGGCACTCGGGGCTTCCATAATCGAAAAGCACTTTACACTTAGCAGGGAAATGGAAGGGCCCGATCACAAGGCCAGTTTGGAACCCGAAGAACTTGCGCAAATGGTCTCAAATATCAGACACATAGAAAAAGCCCTGGGCTCCGGCATCAAAACTCCGTCTCCTTCTGAACAAAAAAACCTCTCTGTTGCCAGGAAAAGCATTATTGCCAAAAGAAATATTAAGGCTGGTGAACTGTTATCAACAGAAAACTTAACCGTAAAGCGCCCCGGGAACGGGATCAGCCCCATGCGATGGAATGAAGTGCTTGGCACAAGAGCCGTGCGAGATTTTTGCGAAGATGAGTTGATTGAATTATGAAGAAAATTGCCGTTATCACCGCAACAAGGGCAGAATATGGGCTATTATCACCTGTGATCCGAGAACTACGAAAACAGGAATCGGGTGATCTGCGGGTAGAGCTTATCGTTACCGGTACTCACCTGTCAGAAGAATACGGTCTGACAGTCAATGAAATAAAAGAGCGCATAGACCACAAAGTGGCTATTAGCATTTTGTCGGGGTCAGAGTTAAACATCTCTGAAAATCAAGCAGATTGTTTGGAAAAGTTTACCACGCTGTTTGTAAAGGAGCGGTACGACGCTGTTCTTCTTCTCGGAGATCGATATGAAACCCTTGCAATCGCCATTGCCGCAGGAAACACCAAAACTCCCGTATTCCACCTTTGTGGAGGAGATACTACAGAAGGTGCCTGGGACGAATGGATTCGCCATTGCATTTCTAAGATCAGCTATCTGCATTTTGTCACAAACGAAATAAGCAAAAAACGTGTGATCCAACTTGGCGAAGATCCGTCCCGTGTTTTCAATTTTGGATCGACCAGCATTGACAATATTCTGTCCGCAGCAGATATGACCAGAGAGCAAGCCCTTGAAAGCATTGGTTTGTCAGATTGCAGATATGCAATTTGTACGTATCATCCCGTTACGCTGGATGATTCTGATATCGACGAGTTGATCCGTAATTTCCTGGATGCTGTCAGTGCTTTTCCCGCCATAGAATTTATCGTAACGAAGTCAAATGCTGATCTCGGTGGTGCCAGGATCAACGCGCTTCTTGATGCTGCCGAACAGGAAGTTAAAAATCTCCATGTACATGCTTCTCTTGGTGTTCATCGATACCTTTCCCTGATGAAGTACTCCGAGTTTGTCCTTGGAAATTCCTCCAGTGGTATCATAGAGGCTCCGGCCTTTCATATTCCCACTGTAAACATCGGAGACCGGCAAAGAGGAAGATTGCAGTCAGAAAGCACTATCAACTGTGCTCCATCAAGTAAGGCCATTATTGAAGCGATCAACAGAGCATTGTCTGAAGATCACAAATCATTATGTCAAAAAGTCAGAACCCCCTACGGTGATGGGCACGCTGCTGAGCTTATTTCTGAAACGACAATAAAAACAGTTTTTTCCGGAAACATAGATCTTAAGAAAAAATTCTATGATCTGGAAGTGTAAGGAGGCGCTTTTCACGTGAATATCGTTGTAATTGGATTGGGATCCATGGGCAAACGGCGGATCCGTCTGATAAAGGAATTGTTTCCTGAATACACGATCATCGGAATCGACGCTCGGGAAGACCGCAGAACAGAGTCCGAAGCGTTGTTCTCCATTTCATGCTTTTCTTCTTTGGATTCCCTTGATATACAGGTTGACTGCGCCTTTGTCTGTACCTCTCCCCTGTCCCATTCGGCACTCATAAAGGATTGCCTGTCAAGGGGATGGCATGTCTTTACCGAGCTGAACCTTGTATATGACGGCTATGATGAAAACATTCTGCTCGCTAAAGAAAAAGAAGTAACTCTGTTCCTGTCTTCCACGTTTCTCTACCGTGAAGAAATACAATACATCGGTTCCAGAATCAGTTCCAAAAAACGGTGGAATTATATCTATCATATTGGACAGTATCTTCCCGATTGGCATCCTTGGGAAACCTACAAAGATTTCTTTATCGGGGATAAGCGGACAAACGGTTGTCGCGAGATACTGGCCATTGAACTTCCTTGGCTTAACGACTCCTTCGGAGAAATCACTTCCGCTCACGCTGCATCCGATAAAATGACAGATCTCGATATTGATTTCCATGATAATTTCCTGATCAAGATCGATCATAAGAACGGAAACAAAGGTATTCTTGTTGTGGATGTCGTTTCTCCCGTAGCAGTCAGAAAGCTGGAAGCCTATGCAGAGAATGCCTATATTTCCTGGGACGGAACCCCGGATCATATCCATGAATATGATCCGGTTACGAAAGAACTTGTGAATGTCACATTAAAAGAAGCGGCCGAGCACAAAGACGGGTACAGAGCATTCATTGTGGAGAACGCTTACAAAAACGAGATACGTCAATTCTTTGACATCGTCTTGAATCATGTACCCGCACGGTACACATTTGAACAAGACAAAAAGATCCTCGAGATCATTGATTCATTGGGAGCATAAGGTGAAAAAACTGAAAGTATGTTTTGTAGGGATCGGTTCCATCGCCAAAAGGCATATCCGGAATCTGCAGGCAGTCTGTAACAGCAGAGGGATCGATCTGTATATAGACGCCTTCCGAAGAAAAAAAGAATCTGTCGATGGTGCGGATAACATATATGACTCTCCGGAAGATGTTCCGGGAGATTATGATGTAATTTTCATTACCAATCCAACCGATATGCATCTGGAATCCCTCAAGTTGTTTCACGACAAGGGAAAACACTTTTTTATCGAAAAGCCGGTAGTCCCACTGACGCAGATTGTTAAAGCCAAATCCTTTGCAACCAGAAATGATTCCGTCTACTATGTTGCTGCCCCTTTACGATATAATGCTGTAATTCAGTGGATTAAGAATAATATTTCTCCTGAAGATGTTTTTTCTGTCCGAAGCATTTCTTCCAGTTATCTGCCTGAATGGCGCCCCGGGCAGGACTACAGAGATACTTATAGCGCCCACAAAGATATGGGTGGCGGCGTAAGCATTGATCTCATTCATGAATGGGACTATCTTACTTACCTGTTTGGTCCGCCGGTGCAAGTTCAAGCCATGATCGGCAAAAAATCAAATCTTGAAATCGACAGCGACGACTTTGCTATATATATTGCAGATTATCCCGACAAAATTGCAGAATTGCATTTGGACTATTTCGGAAGAAAAACAATCCGAGAAATTCAGATTTTTACAGAAGCAGAGACAATCATTGGTGATATTGCAAACAATCAAATTCATTTTTCAGTAACGGGAAAAACACTGGACTTTCACGAGGAACGTGATGATTATCAAAAAAGAGAGTTGATTCATTTTCTTGAGATGATCGAAAGAAAAACTGATATCGAAGACGGCTATCACCATGGAATCGATCTTCTTCAACTTACGCAAGGAAGGGTGCCTATAAAAAAATGAACATATTATTCACCATATGCGGTCGTGCAGGATCTAAAGGCTTTAAGAATAAGAATCTGAAAGAAATGAGAGGGGTTCCTCTTGCATATTATTCTCTTGCAGTGATCAAGGGATATATGGACAAGCATCCAGATCACAATGTAACAGTCTGCCTGAATACCGACAGCGCACCTCTGGTAGATCTGGTTCAAAGGCAAAGTATTGTTCCCATTCGGCTCATACAGCGCAAGCCTGAACTGGCAGGTGATAGCGTAGCAAAAGTCGCCGTAATAAAAGATACTCTTTTGTCCTGCTCCGACATCTCTCCGGATGTCGTAGTCGACTTAGACATCACTTCTCCGCTAAGACGGGTGGAGGATGTGGAGAACATCATTACCGAGTACATAAAAGGAGTTTATGATCTGGTATTCAGTGTCGTGGAGGCCAGAAGAAGCCCTTACTTCAATATGGTCGAGCTAAAAACGGACGGATATTACCGAAAAATCTGTGCCTCAAACTATACCGCAAGGCAACAGGCTCCCATTTCATATGAGTTAAACGCAAGCATATACGCATACTCTCCTGATTTCCTTAGAAGCAATTTCAATGGGACCATTCTCGATCACAATTGCGGGATCTCCGTGATGACTGATTATCTGGTTTTAGATATCGATTCCGAAGAAGATTTTGAAATGATGCAGCAGTTGCACGAATCGTTTTGCGCCAAAGATCCTCTACTTGCTGAAATATACAGGATTGCCAATCAAATGATGGAAGTATCCAATTAACGACACACGGACCGGGGGATACCCCGGTCCGTTCTTGCTTCCTTGGCTCAAATGAGAAAGAGGGAACCCTTACGGGTTCCCTCTCTTGGTAGTGCTGTTAGGCAATTCCTCTTACGCCTAGACTGATTAGCCGAGCAGGGAAAGAACGCCCTGATTGGACTGATTAGCCTGTGCCAGCATGGACTGTCCAGCCTGCTGCAGAATGTTCTGGTTAGAGAACTTAACCATCTCAGTAGCCATATCGGTATCACGGATAGCGGATTCAGCAGCCTGAGTATTCTCAGCGATGTTGTCCAGATTCTTGATCGTATGCTCAAGTCTGTTCTGAACTGCACCAAGTGCGGATCTCTGGCTATTCAGGGAGCTGATAGCAGCCTTGATGGTGCTGATGGCGCCCTGAGCACCGGAAGTTCCACTAACGCTGATGCCACTAACTCCAAGGCCACTTGCCTTCATAGAAGCAATGGAAAGAGTGATGATCTGGTTTGCTTCTGCGCCAACCTGAAGTCCCTTGCCAGTGAAAGAGCCATCCAGCAGGTTCTGGTTGTTGAAGGTGGTGGTGCTTGCAACACGATCGATCTCGGAAACGAGTGCCTGTACCTCCTGATTGATGTATTTCTGGTCCTCAGTGGTATTGGTGTCGTTTGCCGCCTTGACAGCCAGCTCATTCATACGCTGCAGCATGTCGTGAACTTCGTTCAGAGCACCTTCTGCGGTCTGCACTGCGGAGATACCGTCCTGTGCATTGGAAGAAGCCTGAGTCAGGCCACGAACCTGACGGCGCATCTTCTCGGAAATAGCCAGACCTGCTGCATCATCTGCTGCACGGTTGACTCTGTAACCGGAAGAGAGCTTCTCGGTGGACTTAGCCAGCGTAGACTGAGTCAGACCGAGCATTCTGTTAGAGTTCATTGCTGTTAAGTTGTGCTGTACTACCATAATTTTTCCTCCTTGAAATTAATGATTGCTTCCTTGCAA
>JAILAF010000023.1 GCA_024681775.1 Lachnospiraceae bacterium | reverse complement strand
ATACCAAAGATTCCCGTCAGGTCCCTGAAACTGTGCCACATTGGTGACACCGTCCCAGTTGTGATACTGTCCTGCGGCTTCCACCTGCACAGCAAGCCCTGTCTCGGCAGAAGAAGATGTCGCAGCATGGCTGCAGGTGTGCGGCTTAACAAGGAGGAGTGAAAAAAGAAGGACGGAAAAGATCACAAATCGTTTTTTTCTCATATGGTTTTCCCCGAAGTGCCCATAGACGGATAATTATTTACCTGAGAATTATATAAGAATTCCATAGGCCTGGCAAGGAAGATGGCTTTTGTTGTACAATTTACCTGCCTATGCTATACTCCCCTTGTAAGCAGTTTTTCCGATTCTACATTCTTGAAAGCTCCAGGCGCTTTCGTCTGATCATCCGAAATTCCTGCTTATATCTCACACTGAAACGGGCAGGGGTTAAACGGATACGATGGACGCATATTTTTTCTCCTGCCGAAAACAATCGAAAGGAGAAACTATATGACAAAAGAAATGGTTCCTGAATTCAAGAATTATGAGGAATTGGAGTACCGGGACGACTTTATGTTCGGAGTCACGATGCAGGATCCATCCCTGTGTCACGATGTTCTGGAACTCTTGATGGAGCAACCGGTAGGTGAGCTTCACGAACCGGTCTCGCAGCTGCAGATCTGGCTGACATCGGACGGAAAACCAATCCGGTTGGACATCTACACCAGGGATGCGGAAACTGTCTACGATGCGGAAATGCAGAACCAGGGGAAAAAGTCCATCGAGAGTCTGCAGCTTCCCAGGCGCTCCCGTTTCTATCAGTCCTCGATAGATATGGATCTGATCGGCAAGGGCCAGTCCTACAAGCGACTACCCGAAAGCAGAGTTCTCTTTATCTGCACCTTCGACCCCTTTGGTCTGGGACTACCGAAGTATTCCTTCCGGGAACGGTGCGACGAAGATCCGGGACTGAGTCTTAAAACAGGAACGGAAAAGGTCTTTTTCAACTGTTCTTATCAGGGAAATCAGATTTCTGAGAAACTGAAGAACTACTACGATTATGTTATGAACGGAACTGCCACGGATGAGCTGACCGGACGGATCGAGCACGCTGTCAAAGTGGCCCGGAAGAGCGAACAATGGAGGTCGATGTATATGAAAGAACGCGCATTGTATATGGACCTGATAGAAACAGGGATCTCACAAGGGCAAATCACTTTGAAAGAAGCCATTCAGGCGCTTCACAACGGTGCCACAAGGGAAGAGCTTCTTGCGAAATATGACGAAGCAACAGTAAACACGGCGTTTGAGTGTGTTTATGGTTCCGAAGAGAAAAAATAAAGAATAATGCCAAATACAGTTCCGATGAGAGAAGGGGACGGTTCCTGACACCCAGGAACCGTCCCCTTTTCTCATTCTCTCATTCTCTCATTTTCTCCATTTCTTACTTTCTGAGAAGTCCGTAGGACTGCAGGATCCCTCGAAACTCAGGAGAGTCTCCGAAGCCCTGCTCGATGACTGTCATGCGGTCCATACCGTTGTCCAGAGCGCTGACCCAGAAGGCGAAGCCGTCAGGGTCGTCAGCGGGATTTCGGTTCAGGAGCGACAGGTACAGGGTGTTTACGAACTCCGTGTTGGAGGTGTTCTTTGCCAGATATTCCTCCGAGAAGAAGAACCCTTCCACCGCCACCCGCTGGGCCGTCATCTCATGTCTGCTGATGAGGCCGGCCCAGAAGACTTTTCCGTCTGCCTCTGCGGGTCTGCTCAGGATCGTGTTGTAAAGGCGCTCCACGTAGGCGTTCACCTTCGCCTCATCCACATACAGGTTCGCATCACTGGGCTGATTGTCCGCCTCCGTCAGAGTGATCTCACCACGGGTGATGCCGTAGGACTCACAGATCCCGGAGAATTCCCCGGAGCTTACGAAGCCTGCCAGAACCCACTTGCGGCTGTAGCCCTGCTCCAGGAGGGTCTTCCAGAAGGCGAATCCATCCGGATCGTTGTCACGGTTTCTCCCCTCTCCGAAGAAGGTCTTGTACATCCTGCTTAAGAATACGTCATTGTTTACATTCGCCTTCAGGAACTCATCAGACTCCAGCACGAAGAACTTCGCGCACTCCGATGCGGGCATGCCGTGATTCAGGATGAGGTCGGACCAGAACTCGATGCCCTCCGTTTCCGGTGCCCGGTTCAGGATGAAGGCATACATCCGGGCCACAAAGGCGTGGACGCGGCCATTCGGGGTCTGATCAAAGGTGTCCACATAAGGGAACTGGTCTGCCTCGATAGGCTCCTCGGAGGCGTCTGCCGACGGCGTGTCACCGGAACCCGGAGCCGGATCAGGTGTCGGTGTCGGATCCGGGGTTGGAGTCGGTGTAGGCGTTGGTGTGGGCGTTGGTGTGGGCGTTGGTGTGGGTGTAGAAGCATTCACTGCTACCGTGCATGTTGCGCTATATTTGCCTACTTTGGCTGTAATAATCGCAAATCCCGGTGAAACGGCGGTCACTTTTCCGGCCGAATCCACCTTAGCGATGCCAGGTGCATCACTGGTCCAAGACACTGCCTTACTTTCTGTGGTGTTTGCAGGCGTGTAGTTTACGGATAACGCTTCCGTTCGACCGACAGTCAGATTCATTGTGGCTTTTGAAAGGGAGATACCTGTCAATGGCACCGTTACTTTCACATTACATGTTGCAGTTTTGTTTCCGACTTTCGCTGTGATAACCGCAGTTCCACCGGAGACTGCTACTACCTTACCGGTACCGGTGACAGTCGCAACTGATGTGTTTGAGCTTGACCAAGTAACAGTTCTGTTATCGGTTGTGTTTGAAGGATTGTAACTAACCTGAAGATTACTACTCTCTCCCTGTTTCAGGCTTAACGAAGTATTTGACAAAGAAATACTCTGAAGCGGTTGTGTCACTGTTACTGCACAAGAAGCTGTTTTTCCGGACATTTCAGCCGTAATCATACAAGATCCCGGCGACACGGCAGTAACGGTTCCATAAGAATCCACGGTGGCAACTCCCGTGTTTGAAGATGTCCATGTTAGTACACCGGTGTCTGTAGTATTTAATGGGTTGATATTGATATGCAATTGTGCCTTTTCCCCATTTATAACCGAACAACTGGATTCGTCTATAGAAATACTTTGAAGTGGATATACTTCCACACTCAGTCCGTAAACAGATGAGTTCCCGGAAGGATCATATGCATATACATGCGTAAAATACCAACCACCCTCATAATTATGTTCTGAAATGTTCACACGATACACATAATTCCCGTCTGCATCTTGGTATCCGCGTGGCCAATCCTGAGCAAGATCATCCTGGCCGTTGGCATCTGTCCATGTAGGGAAAAGCACAGTACTAACCGATTCATTATCCGTAGCATTTGCTACTACGGTATAGCCGGTTCCATCTACATCAACCACATATGCACTGCGAAACACCGGATTTTCGCTATCCCCTGTTGTGCGGAAGGAACGAACATATGACCTATACTCAGCCCCACCTTCTACAATGAATAACTGATAATAGTATGTTGTACCTTTTGTCAGTACTCCATACCATCTATTCAGTCCATAATACAAACCAGCAGCAATCCCAGTAGTTGACTCTGCCACTCTGGTAGCCCCCTGCATACTCTCATTTTGACTGATGTAAAAGCCGGCCTCCGTCAAGGTCCTATTCCCATTTAGCATAGCCTGCAGGACAGCCTCAGTATCTGTAACCCCGCTCTCCCATACATTGGCAAATCTCGAATCATCGACGCCGCCCAATGTCGTGAATGATCGAATTTCACTGCGTTGCTCAGCACCATTGATAATTGCATAGAATTGATAATATACCGTGGTACCACTTTGTAAAACGCAACCTTCATTATTCAGATTGTATGCAAATCCGCTAACCTGCCAGTTTCCAGTTTCCGTAATGCGAGTACTCTGGCTCATGTCGGGATATGCGCTGATATACGCTCCGACTTCGTGAAGATATGGCCTTGATGGCATATCCACCTCAATGATGGCGTTATTCGCGGTAATGTCCCTTACTCGTGGATTTGAAAAATGAGAAGCAGGAACGCTTGGAGCTGCCTCCTGTCCGCTCCGAAACGGAATAATTTTGAAATAACTAATCGCGTCGTCAAATATAGATCTACATAATGTGTGTGCAGTTTCGCAATTAGAATATGAATGTGAGACAATAGGGGTTCCCTGTTGAAGAGAAGCATTGCGCAGTACGTACACAAAATGCACTCCCGTTCCAGATCCGGGTCCTTTCAGAATCACATAATATCCCTCTCGAAGCAAACTCATAATTGTATTGATTTCGCTCGCATTCTTTCCTCCTCCACTCAACGAAATCTCCGAATCAACCTTTGTAAGGGTGGCGCCATATTGCGATGAATAGTTACTAGTCAGTTCCGCGGGAAAACAATTATGGCTGGCTTCAATGTATCCATTATTCTTTCCATATTCCCATAAAACATCTGGATTAAATCCCGCCGGTACAGTTCCTGCTTCGGCCAGCATTTTTGAAATTGCAACAACATAACAGCCATTTTTCCTCGTTTCATACTTTCTTGCCGCGCCTTGGCTCCAAAGTTGCCAATATGAAGAATAATGATGATTGTTTCGGATTGATTCATCTGTATTGTCAATATATATATCTCGAACTTGATCATCAATAACATAATGTGCATTTGCCTTTAGGGAGAGCAAGGCACATAAAATGGAGATTCCCACAAATGCGATTCCTACTTTCATAATGCAATGCAGTCTTTTTTTCATAACAATCTTCCTCGTCACAAAATGGATGATACCTACACTACTCAGTTAGTTTTGCTTATTTGCAGATTTTTCTATATATGCTCTTAATTGCTCCATAAAACCCTTTCTCTGATCTCTCGGGATCCGATCGTACAGTTCCAGAAACTGCATAATATCGGCCAACTGATCCACCGAATACCGATCTGTTTGCAGAACATTTTGCACTTCCTGTTCCACACTCCCTTTTTCCATCTTCTCCCCCTCATTGGACTATCTATCTGGTACATTGACCCTATGTAACATTTTATTGTTGCACAGGGTCTCTTGTCAATGGAAACTGAGCGGAAATCACTGCATTTTCCACCGCTTTTGTGTCACGCCGAGTCCTTTTCCGGTCCGGTCCCACCTCTCCGCGCAAACCGATTGCGGATAGTCCTTTCCTGTGCTATTCTTTAGAAAACAGGAGCGGAACATGAACGAACGGATCAAGGAACTTCGAAAGGCATTACATCTCACGCAGCAGGAATTCGCCGACAGACTTGGAATCCCTCGTAACAACATTGCAGGATATGAAACCGGGAAACGTTCTCCGAGTGAAGCCGTCCTCGCTTTGATCTGCCGGGTGTTTCAGGTACAGGAAGACTGGATCAAGTCCGGAAATGGTGAGATGTTTGACCGAAAAGATGTTTCTCCGCTGGAAACGATTGCAAAGAAATACAATCTTTCCCAAAAGGATCTAGTCCTGATCGAGCGGTTTGCAGAAATGGATAAAAGACAGCGGGATGCAATCATCAATTACATCAAAGACGTCGCATCCAAATTGTAGGCGACTCACGAAGAGGGGAACTCGCTCCCCTCTTTTTTCAAAGGAAAGGACACCCTATGACCCCTATCTACCAGCCTTCCATCAACCCCATCACCTCCATGGACTATCCCGATGTGGATGTCATCCGGGTGGAGGATACCTACTATATGGTGAGCACCACCATGTATTTCATGCCGGGATGCGAGATCCTGCGCTCCTACGATCTCGTGCACTGGGAGCATGCGGCCTATGTGTATGACAGACTGGATTCCACGCCCGCGCAGCGCCTGGAGGACGGCGCAAATGTCTACGGACAGGGCATGTGGGCGGCGAGCCTTCGGTATCACGAGGGCGTCTTTCACATCATCTTTGTGGCCAACGACACGCACAAGACCTACCTCTTCCGGGCCCGGGACATCCGGGGACCCTGGGAGAAGTCGGAGATCGAGGGCTTCTACCATGACAATTCCCTGCTCTTTGACGATGACGGGAAGGTATACATCGTCTCCGGAAACCGGGAGATCCACCTGACGCAGCTGAAGGCCGACCTCACGGGCCCTGCGGAAGGCTGGGAGGATACCGTCATCGTAAGGGATGCGGCGGATGCCCCCCTGGGATATGAAGGGGCACATTTTTATAAGATAGGCAGAAAATACTACCTCTTCCTGATCCATATCCCGAAAAACGGACCCCGCACGGAGAGCTGCTTTGTGGCGGATCGTCCGGAGGGGCCGTATACCGGCAGGGATATCTGTGACGACGACCGGGGATACTGCGGCTCGGGATGCGCACAGGGCGGGATCGTGGATACCCCGGAAGGGGCATGGTACGCCATGCTCTTTCAGGACAGCGGCGCCGTGGGGCGGATCCCCATCCTCATCCCCATGACCTGGCAGGACGGCTTCCCGGTTCTGGGAGAGGACGGAAAAGTCCCGGAGTCCTTCGACATCACAAGCACCCGTCCGGACTACCAATACGCACCTTTAACAGGAAGCGACGACTTCCGAAATGACCCGGATGAAAAAGAAGGCTCCGCGGACAGCTTCGGGTTCCGGAGCAGATGGCAGTTTAACCACGAGCCGGACCTTTCCCTCATCACCCGGGATCCCGCGAAGGGCACCGTCACCTTCCGCACCGGGAATGTGGTGACCAATCTGGTGCAGGCGAAAAACACCCTCACCCAGCGGACCACCTATCCCGGATGCAGCGCCCGGGTCACCCTGGATGCCTCCGGACTGCAGGAGGGGGACTATGCCGGGCTGTGCCTTTTAGAGAGTGCCTACGCATTCCTGGGCGTCACCAGACGGGGCGGTCAGCTGTATCTCGTCCGGGGGGAGCGGATCATCGAAGATCCGTCCATCTGGGGAATCCGCAGGGACGAGGAGCCCGCAGCGGAATCGGCGACGGAGCCCCTCACCGGAAGCACCGTCACCCTGGAAGCCCACACGGACTTTACCATGATGAAAGATGAAGCATGGTTTGCAATCGTGAAAGACGGCGCCTCCCGTCAGATCGGCGATGTCTCAAAGCTCCGATTCCGGCTGGACCACTTCACCGGCGTCCGGTTCGGCCTCTTTGCCTTCAGCACGAAACAGGCCGGAGGCAGCGCCGCTTTTTCCGATTTTCGATATGAAGGAGTGAAAAGATGATCAAGCAGCTTCGCAAACAGATCGGCAGCTACTTTCTGGGCAAGGAATCCGTCACCCTCCAGGTGCTGACCTGCCTTCTGGCGGGAGGACATGTCCTCATCGAGGATGTGCCGGGCGTGGGGAAAACCACTCTGGCCCGGGTGCTGGCAGCCAGCGTCTCGGCGGACTTCGGACGCATCCAGTTTACCCCCGATACCCTGCCCGGGGATGTGACGGGGAGCAGTGTGTACAATCAAAAGACCGGGGAGTTTGACTACCGTCCCGGGGCGGTGATGCACCACTTCCTGCTGGCGGATGAGATCAACCGCACCTCTCCCAAGACCCAGTCCGCGCTGCTCGAAGCCATGGCGGAGGGACAGGTGACGGTGGACGGGACCTGCTACCCCCTGCCGGATCCCTTTATGGTGCTGGCGACCCAGAATCCCACGGAATTTCTCGGGACCTACCCTCTTCCGGAGGCACAGCTGGACCGCTTTATGATGCGGATCTCCATCGGCTATCCGGAGAAATCCTCCGAGGTGGCACTGACCCGAAATGCCCTGGAGAACCGGACGGTGCGGGATGCACAGCCGGTGTGCACCCTGGAGGACCTGAAGCGGATGCAAAAGGAGGCCGGGTCCGTGCGGATCAGCGATAAGCTCCTGGAGTATATCCAGGAGATCGCCGCCCTCACCAGACACGAGGAGAGCTTTGTCATCGGCGTCAGTCCCCGAGCCACCATTTTCCTGGCACAGGCTGCGAGGGCCAGCGCCTATCTGGAGGGCCGGGACTTTGTCAAACCCGATGATGTGAAGGCGGTCTGCATCCCGGTTCTGCACCACAGGCTCAGTCTCACACCCCAGGCCCGGATCGCGCAGAAGGACATCGACGCACTGCTAAAGGCCCTGATGTTAAAAGCCAAAGTACCCATGGAGTAACCCATGCGAAGAAACCGGATCATCCTGGCAGCCCTTTGGATCCTCTCC
>JAILAF010000139.1 GCA_024681775.1 Lachnospiraceae bacterium | reverse complement strand
CTTCAGACGCTTTGACGCATCGTCCTCCGCCCCATCATCGTGGGGGATCTTCGGTCCGATGAAGCTCATATGGGACGCCTCCAGAAGCTCCAGAGTCCGCTTTAAGTGCCGTCCCAGCATCTCCTCCATGGAGAGTGAGCTCGTAAATTCCCCGCCGATGGCCGCCCGTCTCCAGATCTCCGGCGCTGCAGGCAGCGCAAAGGGCTCCTCGGAATGCGGATAAATTCCGCCTTCGGAGATCCATTCCAGCCATTCTTCGGTATCCTCCGGCTCCCCGGTCATATCATTATAGGTCCCGAAGCCATCCTCCGAAACCGGCGGAAAAGTCCGCCGCATCAGGAGCTGCGTATCCGGAAAGGCTTCTTTGTACGCGTCCACGTATTTTTGGCATACCTCCCAGTTCGGGAAGGTATCGTGCGTATCCTCTCCCTCCCCCAGCAGAATATGCCACTCGCCCCAGTGCCCGAGGCTCCCCAGCTCCACATAAGCAAGGAACCCGTCTCCTGCGTACGCACCTGCCAGCGCCTGCAGCGCCTCCCCATGGAGCGCGATCAGGGTCTCGTTTTCATAATTCGGACAGTACCCGGCGCCATATTCGTGATCGTAGTATGCTCCGTCCCCGGTGAGATCATAGAGCCACTGCGGAATGTCCAGGTGCTTCTCATCGTCCGGATAATCCATCAGAAAGCGCAGCACCAGGTGCTTGCCTTCCGCTTTCCACCGCTCCAGATGATAATCCTCCTCTATCCCCGCAAAATCATACACGCCCCGCTCCGGCTCCAGCTCCGCCCAGGTGATCCCGACGTAAACCAGCTCATATTTTTCGGCCAGCTCCTCATTGTCCGCATTCGGCGCAAATCCGATGTAGGGATTCGCCAGGATCGTATCCTCCGGGAGCATATCATAGCTCACGGTCTCAGCCGACTGTCTGCTTTTGACCCATAGGAAAAGCCCTGCCGCCGAAAGCAGCAGGGTCGTAAGAATTATCAGGATCACGAAAAGCATTTTTTTCATCAACTGTGGTATTCTCCGTCAAAAAGAAGAAGGGTGCAGTCGCTCACATTCTCCAGATCACGGATCTTCTCCGCGAAGGACAGATTTTTATTCTTCGCCCGCAGCTGAACCGTCATCTCCGTCTCATCGCCGCGCATCACCTTGGAACGGACCGTGTGGCTGATATGGGAAAGATTCCGCTCCACCGCGTCACCGGCCTCGTCTCCCTGATAGTGTACCACCATGATATAGGCGTTGCCAACGGACGGGTGACGGCTGAAACACAGCACCACCAGGAACATGATCAGAAAGGAAAGCCCCACCAGAATATACATGCTCGCGCCCATGGCAATCCCGGTACCGATGGCCCAGAAGAGATACATCAGATCCAGGGGCTCCTTGATGGCGGTACGATAACGCACGATGGAGAGCGCACCGACCATACCGAGGGAGATGACCACATTGGTACTGATGGCCAGCGTCACCATGCAGGTCAGCACGCACATACCGACAAGGCTCATCCCGAAGTTCTTGCTGAAGACCACCCCGTGGTAGAACTTGCGATAGATCGCATAGATCAGCAGGCCCACGAAAAATGCGAGCAGCAGATCCACAATAAAGGTAAAGATCGTGGCGCCGGTGATCGCCTGATTATAGGCTGAAGATTCCAGCACCGATTTCTTGATTACATCCCTAACACTCATCCGACTGTCCTTTCTTACTGCAATACCTGCAATTCCTTCTTTTTCTCCAGACACATGACATATTTGGAAGCAGCGACATACTCGCTGTCATCGACTGTAAGCAGATTCCGGACCACATCCGGCAGATACTCGGTAAACTTGACCTCCAGGATCAGCTGCCCCGGCTCAAGCACCTCAAAAACAGGGCTCCGCAGATCGAAGATATCCCGCTCAAACACCCCGGACCGCACATGCTGATCCAGCGTGATCCGCACATCGCCGTAAGGGTACACATACGGGATCCTGTCATAGTCCACCAGGATGGCGGGATGCATGGCCCGCATGCTGTGGTCGAGATAAAACTGCCTGCACACAGGCTCGCTGCGGTCCTTCAGAAAGTCATACTGTCCACTCTCCATCCATTCCAGCTCCTGCACCGACAGGGGGGCCGAGATCTTCTGAATGAACTGCCCTTCCTTGCGCTTGCACTCGAGTCGGATCACATCCTGCTGACCGTTGTAGATCCGGATCCGGTATTTCTTGCGGGAGTCCGTTCCTGCAGACTTCTCCGTATACGCCGTCTCCCACAGGTCGTCAAAGTACAGGCTCCGGATAAAATAGCCGCCGCTTCCTGCATTGGGATCGAGCTGCAGAATCACGCCAAGCCTGCTTTTTAAGACCTCCGCTTCCGCATATGTAATTGCGTATTTGAGTTCATGCCGAAACGGCTTACTGCTGCTCATGCTCACTCCCCGGCGCGATAAATGCTGCCATCCGGCATCACATAAAAATGGATCATACCAAAGAATTTCACACCATTCTGATCCAGATAGTCAAAGGCATACTGCTCATACCCCTTGTCATCTACCGCCTTCACACGATAATAGTAAGACCCCGGCGCCAGTTTTTCGCCCAGCTCATATTCCGGACGAAAGGTTTCCGCCGTGAGCAGAGGATCCGTAAACTCCTTGTCCTGCGATAGTTCAAACCTGTACGTAACCAGATCCGCATCCAGATCGTAGGAAGCATCCCAGTCAAAATAGGTGGTGCTGTCCCGCGGTTCCGGTGTATCCAGATAAAAGGGCATGGGCCTTTGCAGCGATTCGAGGTACATCTCGTAATTGTCCGCGATCGAAGGAATGATACTGCTGACAACAGAATCGTACTCTTCCGGCAACAAGGGGGCATAGGTCACGTCCCGGTCAGCGTAGGCATAAGGCTTTGCCACGGGCGTATACAGCTCGATCAGATTGCGGATCCGCTCCTCTGACAGATAATCCTCCATCAGGATATGGATCTTCTCATCCAGTAATGCTCGATACCCGGCATCCTGCAGGAACCGGCGATACAAAACGTTTCCCCAGTAATTGCTGATGCCGTTTTCCCAGGACAAGGACCTGGGCTGCTCATTTCTGGTGATCGCATTCTCGACATCCCGGAAGGCGGTATCACAGTCCCAGTTAAATACATACCAGGTATTCTCGTTTTTCGCGCTGTAGAGCAGCGTATTTCTGGACTGGGTATCCACATTTCCCGTCAGGATGTTAAAGGCCAGAAACATGGCGATATTGTCGGCATCAAACCATTTATCGATGATCGTATGGATCGGAACGGTCTCATCATTCAGCTCTCGAAGCATGGTGATGAGCTTCTCATGATCGTCATTCCCCTGAATGGCCAGGTGATACTCAAAGGCCTCCAGGTCATAATCGGCATCACTCTTGAGCTTGATGGCTTCCTCGTAGGGGAAAAACTCAAAGAGCTCATTCAGCTTATACAACTGACCGTTTTCATCCAGTCCGTGATGTCTCAGATAGGAGTCGTTAGGCTGCTCCACCTGCGTATAGAGTCCGTAATCCGCAAAGCCCTCGTCGGTTCCGTCCGTGAGGTCGTTTACATATAAATGCACAAATTCCGTCCGAAAGGACATCAGATCCGGCACACCGACCAGGAGATCAAACATCAGCTTGTTACGAAAACGAAGCCCGTCCGACAGGTGCTTATTCAGGTTGATGACTCTCTGATCATCGTATTTGGGAGAGCCTTTATCGATCCGGATCTTATAGTTTTTCCGTTCCAGTTCCGTAGAGGTCTGGCCGCGGATGGAAACCGTACAATTGGGAGTATACAGGCCATAGCCGTAGGCTCCCTCCACAGGGCCGGTCTCGTCTCCCTCCTGGAGCAGCCCTTCCACTCTGTACCTTTCGATTCCTCTGTCCTCATAATACCGGTTGTTGTAGGTATTTACCTCCTCCCAGGTGTGGTTCGTTCCATCGGAGGCATTTCCGGAAGTAACGGTCAGATACAGCGTCTTCACAGCGGCCGGGTCCCGGTCCTCATACAGTGAAAAGTTGTCGCTAAGGCCCTTTTTTTCTTCCTCCGCAAAGACCACCTGCTGATGGGCAGGAGCGTCTCCTACTGCCTCTGCCCGGGATTCGGTCTGCGAAGGCGTTTCAGACGATGCATCCGTTTCCGGTGCGGCACCGCATCCGGTAAGTGCTGCCAGACCGAGCATCAATATACAACTGATCCGTACGATTCTTCGATTCATTCTGCTTCACCAACCTCTTCGGAGACCACATATTCTTCCGGGTGCTTCTCCCGATACTTCGCTTCGAAGGATTCGGACAGCTTTGTGAACAGTCCGCTGCGCTCCACCTGCAGGATCGGCTGGCTGCAAAGGGTATTGCGCATCATCTTGCGCATAAAGCGATACAGAAGCGCCAGCGATACAAAGGTAAAGGCTACACCTCCTGCGAGGAAGCCCACCCCGTAATACTTCACGTCCATCAGGGACGTAATATACGTACCCACATTGGCTACCATGGCAAAGCAGGCACCGCTGTAGAGTGCCCCCTTATTGTCCGCAAAATACAGCTGGATCAGCATGACGCAATTCCCGGCCGCATAGAATGCATAGCCCACGCACATGATGCGGTAAATGCCCAGCATGTCCTCCGTCATGCCCAGGGGCAGGATCGGAAGCAGAAGCGTTCCGCCGACGATGAAGATGACCGTGGTGAAGAACTGCTTGGTAAAGGTGTAGGTCAGCTCCTGCACCAGGGTCTCACGCATCTCCCGCTCTGCCTGTTCGATGTCGCGAAGGGAACCCTCGTGATTGTACAAGGCAAAATAATTCTTGTACTTCGGGTAGAAATTCACCTCCACCGAGGTCACAAAGCTGATGGTGGTGATCAGGATGGAGAAAAATGCCAGCAATGCGGAGATATCATAGATCGGTGCCTCCCGCAGGACACCTGAGATCTCATGTCCCGCCGGGGAATACCACATGATCAGGATATGTCCGAACAGTCCCAGCGCGATTGCAAGGCCCAGCGCCATCAGCTCCTTGTACTGGTCCAGCGCCCGCAGGAAGTACATGGTGCTTCCCTTCCCGAGCGGGAAAAACCGGGTCAGGGTCCGGTTGTACCAGACAGCCATGATCCCATAAGCGGCCGCCACCGTCGTCAGCATGCAGTGGATCACGTGAAGCTTTAAGATGACCAGACCGATGTAGCAACCGGCCAGTGCGATCACCACCGCGAAAAAGAAGGCCAGCAGGATCCCGCGGTAATCCTTCACGGCAGTCAGGAAATTGATCTGGTTCCAGACCAGTACCAGCTCGCCATAGAGAACGATGCAGATGATGATCCCGTAGAGGTCCTCCCCCGTAAAGCAAAGGAAGATGCCGTAAATCACAGCGCCGATCACGATCATCAGGCTGCTTCCGCCGTAGAAGGAAGGCATCACCCGGGTCAGCCGGTTTTCGTAGATCCGGTCCGCGGTGAACCTGGTCAGAGGCATGGAAATCAGGTCCGTGATCAGGAGGGAATAAAGCAGCGTCACCGTGATCAGTCCGTTGACCACACGCATGTCCTCGTCCGGCGCCTGAATGATCCCGCCCAGGATGCGGATCCCCAGCAGCAGTCCGATCCCCAGCAGCATCGGTCCCGTCGTGACGATGCCTGCGTATCCGTAGGCTTTCACCATGGAAAGCAGACCCTTTTTCTCAAACATCTTCTTTAATTCAAATCCGATTCCGGCCATTTTCTAATCCTCTTTTTTCCCGTTGGGAAGAAGTCTTTCATACAGATCCCGGTACTGCTTCATGCTGAGCTCATGGGTAAAATACTTTTGCGCCCGGGCTCTTCCGCTCGCAGCCATCTCCCGGCAAAGCTCCTTCTGCTCGCAGAGCATGCGCATCGCTCCCGCCAGAAGGTCCTTATTCATGGGCGGAACGATGATGCCCGCAGGTCCGAACTCATCCGTTCCCTCCACCAGCTCTCTGCAGCATCCCACATCGGTCGCCACCACAGGACGCCCTGCGGCAAAGGACTCGAGGACCGACAGCGGCTGACCCTCGGAGATACTGGTCAGGATGGTAAAGTTGATCTTCTTTAAGTATTCCATAACATTGACGATGCCGGTAAAGAGGATGTCCGGGACGCTAAGCTGCTCGATCAGCTGATGGCATTCCGCTTCGTATTCTTTATCATCCACATCGCCCATGATGTGCAGTCTCGCATTCGGAACCGAGGACTTGAGCTCTGAGAAGGCATAGATCATGGTCTTGATATCCTTGATCCTGGCGATACGGACCACCGCGCCGATATCGACGAATCCGTCCGGCTTTTTGGGCTCGATCTTGCAAAAATTCTCATAATGGATCCCGTTGGGGATCACGCAGAGCTTCGCAGGATCTGCGCCCAGCTCCGCCTGGATGGTGTTTGCTCGCTGAAACAGTGCGGTAACCACATCCGCATGATGGTACGCACAGCGGGAAAAGATATAGAACAGATCGATCCATTGCTGGCGGAAGGCAGGAAGCACCCACTCCGCACGAAGGAGCTCTTCCTCCCGCTCACGGGTATAGATGCCGTGCTCTGTCACTACGTAAGGGTTCCCGGTCTTCCATTTTGCAAGGCTTCCGAGGAGTCCACTGTATCCCGTCGCCGTCGCATGATACAGATCCGCATAGGGCACCTCCTGCGACAGCAGGTGCATCTCCGGAAGCATCATGGAACGGACGCTGTAGAAATAATCCGAGAAAGAAATGTAAGGGTATTTCGTCCGGCAGTTCTCGATGATCATGTTCAGAAAGCTCTCGCTCATCAAAAGCCCCACCGGATCGATCTTCCGGTTCTGGAAAAGGTCGAACAGGGTATCCCAGTCCAGATCCTCGGAACGGAACAGCTTCGTCAGGGCCTCCTCCTGCTCCGGGGTCAGACGGACCCTCTTTTTTCTGTGGCTGCGCAGAGGCTCCTTTAAGGCACTGTCCAGGAAGACTTCGTGCACTTCCTTCACATTCTCCGGAAGCTCATATTTGAACTTTCCCTTGTCCTCTTCTTTCGCACCGATGCACCAGAGCACAAATTCCGCATCCGGCATGCCTTTGATATAATTGTGGGTCCAGCTGGAAACTCCACCGTGTACGTAGGGGTAGCTCCCCTCGAGGATCATACAGATTCTCACGATCTTACTCTCCTGTTATCGTTCTTCCTAAAAGGACATTAAGCTCGAAAGCATTATTGGTATCCGATCTCGATGTGCTCCTGGGTGGCACAGACCAGATATAAGCCGTTGGCCACCTGTTCCAGGGTGCACCCGACCGTATTGCCGGGTTCCCGGTCTCTCATCCGAAGCAGGAACCAGGCCTCCCCTGCAAAGCCTCCCAGATCCGCACTGACGGACGATCCATCCGACGACCTTTTCAGGGAAATGTGATCATACAGCTGAACCGCATTGGCCATCTCACTGGCCGTCTGTTCCCGGATGGCAGTGGCATCGGTCGTGATCCAGTCCAGGTACTGTTCAAAGGCCTCTGACATTTTCGCCCATCCCTGGTCCGCATACCGGTCCACATCCAGCGTATCGTCCGGATGGAAGAAATGGGACTGCACAAAATGAAAATTCAGTTCCGACATGGCCATCAGACTGTCATAATGGTTGATGTAGGTACCGTAGACGATCCTCGGCATCTCGATGATCCCGTCTTCCGCCACGCCGAATTCCTGCTCATACTCCGTTCCCTGACCGTGGGCGTTCGTATGCGTCACATAGAAGCTGGCGATGGCACGGATCTCCGGAACTGCCTCTTTGATGGCTTCCCGTCCGGTTTCGGAAAAAATATTGGAGGGCGGAACATAAACCGCAAATTCCGCATTCGGGAAAACCGCATGGGAGAATCTGGACAGTTCCTCCAGACTGCGCTCCATCTCTTCCTTGGAAGGCCACATGACATAGGCGCCGATCCGCTTCCCTTCATCCTTTCCCTCCAGGATCAGGGGCATATGATTATAGCCGTGAAACCCCAGCTCTCCGCGGTTGTTCAGAAGCATGTTTCCAAAGGCCTTAAACTGCGAAGTGGACTCATTTTTCGGGAAGGGCCCCTTCACCAGGTCGTTGTAATCCTCAATGATCACACCGGTATGACGGATGCCGTACTTTTCTTCCCAGTTCAGGATGGTTGCCCACCATACGTTGGAATAAAAGCTGGCGATATCGATCCCGTAATCTCTTCGGATGAATTCCCCATCCCCTTCCGGAACGGGAGACGGGAAGTCGTCGAGATAATACACGGAAGAATTGATCACCGGGTAAAGGCAGGCTTCTTCCATCAGGCTGTAAGCCAGGGATAGAAAGCCCCGCATATATTTTTCCGTCAGTGCCATGTTCGTTACGACGATATGTCCCTCCCCGTAAGGAACATGCCATAAGAGCGGAACCGATCCGTCTTCGGAAGACAGATAAACCTCGCAGGCTTCGCTCAGCTGTGCCTGGAGAGAAATATCCATTTTTTCGGAAGGATCCTTACTCAGCTCGTAGAGCGGTTTTGTGGTGCTGCCGACCATCCGCTGATCCTGAACACAGATGCCGGAGATCCCGGTAAAATCGTTAAATCCTCCCTCCACACCCATCTGCTGACTGATCATGTGAAGGGTTGCCCCGGGCTCCGGCGTGATGGTATTCATCAGGCTTCCGCCGTCCCTGACCCAGTAGATAATGTCCCGCACGGAATCACCCAGGACTTCCCAGTCCGGGAAGCTGATGATCAGGTGATCATAGGAATCCAGGGACTGTGCAAAGGAAAACTCGCCGGCTTCAAAAACGTCGTAGTTTACCTTCATGGACCGGAGGACATTGGTCATCTGCTCTGTGACCTCTTTCCCGGCGCTCTGGGCATGATCCACCAGAAGCAGGCAGCGGATGTCGTCTTCCACCGGCTCCGTGTAGGTGTAATCCTGCACCACGCCCGGGGTAAAGCCTTCCAGCTGGATCCCGTTGCGTTCCAGCATGACCACGATACCGATCAGGACCAGGGCGATCAGCGGCAGCAGAATACGGAACACCATTCGATTCTTTTTATTTGGACGATATCTATCCTCGATTCCAGAACTCAAACCATTGCCTTTCTTCCGCATGCAGATAGATCCCGCTCTCCTTCAGGCGCTTCAGGACCCCGGGGATACGCTCTCCCTGCAAAGTGACCTGCAGATAGTTCACATAGATCGGGTACAGCCCAAACTCTTCCGGCCAGCGCTGCATGGCAGATTCGATCTCCTTCTCCAGTCCGTCCGTCTCCTTCAGGGCGATCCTGCACTCCAGGTATTCCAGAACGTACGCCTTGTAATCGGGATAGAGTTCCATCAGTTCCGTCAGAACGGTCTTCAGCTTCTGCTGGTAAATAGTCAAGACATTGCCGGTGATCAGTGTCGAGTCAATGTACTGCTTCAGAGCACGGCGGTAACCGCGCTTGGCCGAAGCGCTCTCCGGGAGCATCCGGTACGCTTCCTCCGCTTCACTGATCTGCTTCTCGTATCTGCTCTGGATGGACATCATGCTGGTGGTTGCGTAATGGCTGACCTCGGTATCATCCGTGGCACTGGCGCTCTTCAGCAGGCCGATATTTTCCTCCGGGTTCTTCTGAAGGATATCGATCATCAGTTTCCGTCTGGTCTGCGCATCGTTGACAACGAGCGCTTCCTCCAGCGGAACCGTGATGTCCTGATCTCTGGAATCGTTGTGATCGATGCGCTTATAGCGGATCTCATCGATGGTCATCTTCTCCAGACCGATCTCTTTGGTGGCGGATTTCTGCGTCTTCTCGACATAGATCTGATCGATCAGGATCAGGATCCCCACGATCGGAAGAAACAGAACCAACACAAACAGTCTCGCATGCACCTGAATCCGTTTCGTTGCCAGCAGGATCCCGGTGACGATACAGATCAGGGCATGTATCAGTAAAAAAATCGCCATATTTTTACTCCGTTACCTTCTCATAACTGACGCCGGCCTTCGACAAACGCTCGGAAACTTTTCCGAATGCAGCTTCATCAAGCTGGCTTAAAAGCAGATACACCTCTCCGTCCCTGCCGCGTCCCAGGATATCATTGCTGCGGACACAGCTGGAAACCGCGTTAGAAAGCTCGGTCAGAGACTTCTTATCCTGCACGATCCTGAGCAGTACAAAATCCAGCAGGTTTTTGTTTCTCATCTCCCGGCGGGTCTCCAGGATCGGCGCAAAATACTCCTCCTTCAGCACCAGCGTATCTCCTTCGGTCTCATCGTTGCGCTCCTGTGCTTCCGTTGCGCGCACGAAGGAATCGGAGATCAGGTTGGATATGATATTCAGTTTGTTCAGGAACTCCATATTCTGCTGCTTTAACGTTGCTTCCTCGATCATGATGATACCGAGGAGCTCGTTGTTTCTGTGGATCGGCGCCGCATAGGAAGGATATCCTTCCTTTACCTCCCGGTTGACAAAGGTCTGATTGTCGCGCAGAGCCTTCTGCATCTCGGGATATTGATCGAGATCCAGCGACTTGGTCAGATGCTCCGAGATGGCGTTGGAGGCTACCATCAGGCGGGCGAAGGGTCTGCCGCCCTGCACAGTGTAGACAGCCACCGTATTATTCTCCAGGATCTCCTCCAGCACGTTGATGGATTCATAGAATACCTTGTCTGGAAGCACGGAATCCAGTCTGGTCACAACCGAATAGATCTTGCCGAAACTGTCGCGGTATCCGATGATCTGGCTGTTAAATTCCTCCTTGCCGGAGAGGACCTCATCATAGAGGCCTGTGAGGAAGGTGTATTTTTCCTCCAGGATGTCATGCTCCTCCTTCACATAGATGACATCATCGTCATGCTTGTCCTTCGTATATCCCGTGATGGTACCGAGGATGAAGAAGGTGGCGAAGGGGATCCAGTTCTGGATGTTGAAAAAGAGGATCTGCCATTGGGTGATGACCGCATTTTCCACGAGGAATCCGATGCATGCCAGGATTGCGGTAACGACACCGGGGACCAGGCCGTTGATCGTACCCATGAGAAGGATCGCGATCAACCGGAAATCAAAGAAATCCAGGAAAATATTATTGGCGGTCAGCCGGTTAAAGAATTCTGCCAGCAGACATACGATGATCACCTCCAGCACCACGCGGATCCGCTCCCGCAGCTGCCTGCGATTCTTACGTCTCGTATAGGAGCGGCCCTTACGCAGGCTTTCCTGCGCCGCAGCATCGAGCATGGCCGGCAGATCCTTCACGAGCTGATGCGTCGGGAACCATCCGTATTCCTTGCGGGCAGTCTCGTCTCCGTTTGCCACGGGGATGGCCGTCACGCTGTCATGGAACCGGACCTTATTGTCCTTACCGCGGACCAGAAGCTCGAATACTTCCTTGAAGGCATGATGATTCTGCCCATCCAGATGCATCTCGCTGAAGAGATCCTCCATGGGATCGTCCAGGATCCGGCTCAGAAGCTCTGCCAGGTCCTCATCGTTCAGATAATCGGTCACATCCTCCGCCGCTCCGCGGAAGGAGAGGCGCTCTCCGGAGACCGCCTTGTCGATCAGGTACCAGATTCTGCACCCGGAGCGCTCGGTTCCGTAGATAAAGGGGACATGCAGGATCGTGATCCGCATCTCGTATTTTTCCGTGAAGGTTTTGCACAGCTCCTCGCAGGCCTTCAGCAGTACCTGACGGCTGGGCGTGCCATCCATGACGGAAACGTCATAGTACTCGTAGTCATTGGTCGCAACATAGATGAAATGCTTCACACCGCTGCGGCGGGCCTGATACAGGTTGCTTTCCAGGTCTTCCAGCTCATCAAAGACCTTCACCGCACCATCGAGCGCATGAGAGAAAAAGACGACCGCCTCCGGCCGGAAGGCTGCGTATACTGCAACCTCTTCCTCTTCTCCTCCAGCCGGGTAGGTGGAAATATTTTTTCCGCCGATGCCGGGAGCCATATGCTCCTTCGACAGGATGCATTTGTAATCCTGGGACAGCCGTTCGGTGAATTTTCTGGACAACAGATCCGTGTTACCGGTCAAAAGTACATTCATGGGGCCTCCTGATTCCTTGTAACAATCTTTATGACGATTTGATAAGAAAAACACATATTTTTATATTATAGCACACTCATCCCGATATGGTTATAGGCTATTTATACATATTTCGTTTTTCTTGCCAATACACGCAAAAAACAAAGGCACACCCGCGAAGAGTGTGCCTTTGTTTCGAAAAATAGCGCATATTTATGCAGGTACTACAGGAAAAAACTTAATCCTCCACAGAATTCTCTGCGACCTTGGCTGCTCTTGCGGCAACCTCCTTCTCCTGGACGTCGCTGGGCGCCTGCTCGTAGCGGGCGAATTCATAGGAGTACTCTCCCATACCGCCGGTCATGGAACGGAGCACGGTGCAGTAGCCAAAGAGTGCGCTCTCGGGCACTTCCGCGTCGATCTGGGTCTTGCCGCCGCCCACGGGATTCATTCCCAGGACTCTGCCGCGGCGCTTGTTCAGATCACCCATGACGTCACCGGTATTGGCATCGGGGACGACGACCTTCAGGCTCTCGATGGGCTCGAGGAGCACGGGGCCCGCCTTCATGATGCCGTCACGGAATGCCATCTTGGCAGCCGTCTTGAACGCCATCTCGGAGGAATCTACCGGGTGATAGGATCCATCGTAGAGGACAGCCTTCACGCCCACCACAGGGTATGCTGCCAGAGGGCCTCTGCCCACGCTCTCCTGGATTCCCTTCTCCACTGCGGGGAAGAAGTTCTTGGGAACGGCGCCGCCCACGACTTCCTGCTCGAAAACGTAAGGCACGTTGGGATCGTCCGAAGGGGAAAAGCGCATCTTGACATGACCGTACTGTCCGTGGCCGCCGGTCTGCTTCTTATACTTGCTGTCCACATCGGAGGTCTTGCGGATGGTCTCGCGGTATGCCACCTTCGGCTGGCTCAGCTCGATCTCTACCTTGTACTCGTTCAGCAGACGGCTGACGATGATCTCCAAATGCTGGTCGCCCATGCCGTAGAGCAGGGTCTGACGGTTCTCGGCGTCATTGACGGCCTTCATGGTCAGATCCTCGTGGCCGATCTTCTGCAGTGCCTGGGAGATCTTGTCCACATCGCCCTTGTTCTTCGGCTTATAGCGCATGAAGGTATAAGGCGTGGAGATGTCAAACTTACCGAACTTGATGGGCATTGCCTTGGTGGACAGGGAGTTGCCGGTGCGGGCCGCGGTGAGCTTTGCCAGAGCGCCGATGTCGCCGGCGTGGAGCTCGGGTACCTCGATGGGCTTATTGCCCTGGAGGATATAGAGACGGCCAATCTTCTCCTCGATGTCCTTATCGATGTTGTAGATCACATCGTCGGTCTTCAGCACGCCGGAATTAACCTTGATCAGGCTGTACTTGCCGATGAAGGGATCCACGATGGTCTTCCAAATGTAGGCGGATTTTGCTTTGGAGAAATCGTAGTCGCAATTGTAGATCTCGCTGGTCTTCATATTGATGCCGGCCACGGTACGGTTCTCGGGGCTGGGGAAATACTTGATCACATCATCCAGCAGTGCGTATGCGCCCTGGCAGGTGATGGAGGAACCCATGGTCACGGGAACGATGCTGCAGTCCAGCACGCTGGTGCGGATGGCTGCACGGATCTCGGCGTCGGAGAAGGTCTCGCCGCCAAAGTAGCGCTCCATCATCTCCTCGCTGGTCTCGGCGACCGCTTCCATCAGGGTCTCACGGTACTGCTCCAGATAAGGCTTGTTGTAATCGGGGATATCGCAGGGAACCACTTCCTTGCCCTGCCAGCGGTTTCCGGTCTCCGCGATGACATTGACATAGCCTACCAGCTTCTCCTGCTCACGGATGGGCAGATGGAAAGGCGCGATCTTCTTGCCGTACAGCGCTACCAGATCCTCCACGACCTGACGGTAGGAAGCATTGTCCACGTCCATGTTGGAAACATAGATGATGCGGGGCAGCTTATACTTCTCGCACAGCTCCCATGCCTTTCTGGTACCTACCTCGATACCGGAACGGCCGTTGACAACGATGATGGCTGCGCCGGCTGCGGAGACGGCTTCTTCCACCTCTCCCACGAAGTCGAAATATCCGGGAGTATCGAAAAAGTTGATCTTGTGATCCTCCCACTCCACCGGAAGAACGGCAGTGCTGATGGAAAATCCGCGACGGATCTCTTCCTTGCCGTAATCGGTGACGGTATTGCCGTCCGCTACGGTGCCCATGCGACTGGTCAGACCGGACAGGTAAGCAAAGCTCTCCGCGAGAGTGGTCTTGCCGCTGCCGCCATGCCCCAGAAGTACTACATTACGGATCTTGTCGGTGGTATAAACCTTCATGTGTCAAACCTCCAATAATAGATTTCGTGCGGCCCCCTTTCGGAAAATTGTCAAATTTGCACAAAATTTTCCAAAAATTCGTCTGCACATAGTCATATTGTACTAGGAATTCCACAAATGCGCAAGGAAGTTATTGTGTTTTTTCACAGATGGGAAATTGAGCGAAAAACAGGCCAAATCCGAAATAAATCTTGTTTACAGGGTGTCAAAATGATATAATTTCTGACGAATCGTCCTGCATCAATTTTACTAAAGAGAGGGTAATACGACATGGAAGAAAGAAGACATGCGCTACGGACTAGTCTGGATTCCAAGCTGGTGATCAAGCGTCTGGACGGGAACACCTCCGAGGAGCTCAGCATCGAGATCACCGACGTTTCCAAGAGCGGCGTGGGATTCACCTGCAGCAGTGCCCTGGAGATCGGGGCTGTGTATGAGTCCTTCCTGACCATCTGGACGAAGGAAGTGATCCATGCGTTTCTGCAGATCGTCCGCATCGAGCTGAAGGGGGATCTGTATTTCTACGGCGCTTCCTTTGTAGGGATGCCCGAGATGGAGGCAGCCCGCATCGCCACCTATCAGACCGTCACGGAAGAGACGAAATAATGGGCTCTTCTGCCGAAAAAATGCATTGCAAGTCAAATAAGGGAAAGAAGGTTGCCGTCACGGTAGTGAGTGCGATCCTCCTTTCCCTTCTTTATGTGATGATCTTCTCTTTCTCGGAGCAGGACGGGGACACCTCCTCTTCTCTGTCCTTAACCATCTCCCGGAAATGTGCCGAGATCCTGGAGGCGCTGCAGCGGGAGCACTGGACGGAAAGCTACCGGGAGAGTCTGGCGCTCTACTTCGAGCACCCCATCCGGAAGCTGGCGCATTTTTGCGAATACGCCTGCATGGGGGTGCTGATCTTCGGGATCTGGGCTCCCCACCGCCCGCTTCGGCCTTTCCCGAAAAAATGGTTCCGGATTGAGCTGCTGTGGGTCTTCTTAAGTGCGGCGCTGGATGAGCTGCATCAGACGTTTGTGCCCGGCAGATGGGGGCATCCTGCGGATGTGCTGCTGGATACCGCAGGGGGCGTTACGGGGTTCTTCTTCATTTATCTCATAGTCCTGGGGTTTACAAGAAAGAAGAAAGAAAAAACAAAAAAGGAAAAGAAAAACAGATTCAAGAAAAAGTAATTTGGTCACAGGCCCGGCGCGGACAAACACCCTAGGCGGTCAACTGCGAGTCGTCACTTAATGAGCGCTGCGAAATGCGCAAAGGCACATGGAACCCGTGTTTGAGCGAAGCGAGTTGTTCCATGTGCCTTTTGTATTGGCATGAGCAGCGGCGAATTTAGTGATCGAGCTCGCCCGCCGGGTGTTTGTCTGACGTCGGGCCTCTTAGCTTTCATTATCCGTGTGTTGTATACGCCTTCGCGTTGAGCACTTCACGGGCCTTATTCAGCCCTTCTTCATCCTCGAACTCCACACTCAGATCACCGCCCAAATACTCCCGGTTGTGAAGGATCCCGATGTTCTTAATAGAGATCCCGTTGAGGGCCAGGATGGTAGCGATGGCTGCCAGGGCGCCCGGCTCATCGGCGATGTCGATGGTGAGAGCGTAGCGCACCTTGATGGGCCCGGAGCTGGCGGAGACAAAGGAGTCTCGGTAGACTCTGGCGTGATCAAAGAGATCATAGAGCTCCGTATCTTCCCGATCCGCGATCTGGGTCCGGATCTCCTGCAGACTGCCGATGTAGGAATCCAGCAGGCCCAGGATGTTTTCCCCGTTGGTGAGACAGATCTGTTGCCACATCACAGGGGAGGAGGACGCGATCCTGGTGATGTCCTTAAAGCCGCCTGCGGCCACCAGTTTCATGAGTCCCTCCGCATCGTCGGAGGTCTTCACCAGATTCACAAGGGAAGCCGCGATCACATGGGGCAGATGGCTGACACCCGCCACGATATAATCGTGCTTCTCACTGCTCATCTCCAGGGGGATGGCTCCCAGCTGCAGGATCAGCTCCCGCATTTTTGCCACTCTCTCCTTCGGGCACTCCGGCTCCGGCGTCATGATGTAGTACGCATTTTGCAGGAGCTTGCTCTTGGAGGCAGCGTAGCCGATGCGCTCGGAACCTGCCATGGGGTGTCCGCCGATGAAATTGCCCTGCAGTCCCGCCTCCGTCACAGCTCTGTGGATGGGCTCCTTTACACTGCCCACATCCGTCAGCACCGCATCCTCCCGGATGCAGCCGCGAAGCGCCAGCAGATTCTCGTCATTTTTCTGCACCGGTGCGCAGAGAAAGATCATATCGCAATCCGCAAAATAATGGCCGATCTCCGGCGCAGCCGCCTGGATGACTCCATCCTGCAGCGCAGCCTCGGTGGCCTCCTTACGGATATCGTATGCACAGATCCAGGCGTCCTCCACCTGCTCGTGAATGGCCTTGGCAATGGAACCTCCGATGAGTCCCAGGCCGATAAATCCGAATTTCTTCAAGGTAATGATTCTCCCGCCGGTCCCCCGGCAATCCCCTATTACAATCGTCAGTGCATCGTCAGATCAAAGACAGACATATTCATATGATATGCGTGTCATTTTTCAGCAAAATCCGCAATAAAGCAGGCATCTCCGAAGGAGAAGAAGCGGTATTTTTCCCGCACAGCCTCCTCATACGCCGCCAGCACATGCTCTCTTCCTGCAAAGGCGGAAACCAGCATGATCAGCGTGGATTCCGGCAGATGGAAATTGGTGATGAGCCCGTCCAGCACCTTAAAGCGGTACCCGGGATAGATAAAGATCTCCGTGTCCGCGGCGCCGGCGTGAACGATGCCCGCATCGTCCGCTGCGCTCTCCAGGGTCCTGCAGCTGGTGGTGCCCACACAGATGACCCGTCCGCCCGCAGCCTTGGTGGCATTGATCTCCGCAGCCGCTTCCGGGGTGATCTGGTACCACTCGGAATGCATGTGGTGATCCGTGATCACGTCCTCCTTCACGGGACGGAAGGTGCCCAGGCCCACGTGGAGCGTCACGTAAGTAAGGCCGATTCCCTGCGCTTCCAGCGCCTTTAAGAGCTCCGGCGTAAAATGCAGTCCTGCGGTGGGGGCAGCGGCAGAGCCGTCATATTTGGCATACACGGTCTGATAGCGCTGCTTGTCCTGAAGCTTATGGGTGATGTAGGGCGGCAGCGGCATCTCTCCCAGGGCGTCCAGCACTTCCTCAAAGATCCCCTCATAGTGGAAAGCTATTTTACGGTTGCCATCCTCCAGGACCTCCAGTACCGTCGCCGTCAGTCTTCCGTCGCCGAATTCCAGGTTCTGACCCGGGAGGCATTTTTTCCCGGGCTTTACCAGGGTCTCCCACACATCCTTTTCCAGTCTGCGCAGGAGCAGCACCTCCACGGCGCCACCGGTCCCAGCTCTCCTGCCGATGAGTCTGGCGGGAATGACGCGGGTATTGTTCAGCACCAGCCGGTCCCCGGGGCGGAGGAACTGCCCCAGATTGCGGAAGATCTCGTGCCGCACCGCACCGGTATTTTTATCCAGAAGCAGGAGCCTGCTGGAAGAACGGTCCTCCAGAGGATCCTGAGCGATGAGCTCCGGAGGGAGCTCATAAAAGTAGTCTGATCTGCGTAAAGGTTCCATTAGATCGTTACACCCTTTGCGAAGGAAACATAGCCGCGATAGGTCTCGTAGATATCCGCCTTGCTGGTAGCTTCCCAGGGAGCATGCATGTTCAGCACGGCGATGCCGGCATCGATGACATTCATGCCATACAGTGCCAGGATGTAAGCGATGGTTCCGCCGCCACCCTGATCCACCTTGCCCAGCTCGGCAAACTGATAGTTGATCTCATCCGCATCCAGAACGCTGCGGATGTGGGCGATATACTCAGCATTCGCATCGTTGGAGCCGCTCTTTCCTCTGGAGCCGGTGTACTTGTTAAAGACCATACCGCCGCCCATGTAAGCTGCGTTCTTCTTCTCGAAGACACCGTCATAAAGAGGATCGTAGCCGGCAGAGACATCGCTGGAAAGCATTGCACTGCGGGCCAGAGTCCTGCGAAGTTTCAGCTCGGAGAAATCTCCGGTGAGGTTCAAAAGCTCTGCCACGGCATTGGCAAAGAACTGGGACTGCATACCGGTAGCACCCACGGAGCCGATCTCCTCCTTGTCCACCAGGATGCAGCAGACGGTGCGGTCCAGGGTCTTGGGCAGATCCAGCATAGCCTGCAGAGAGGTGAAGGCACAGACTCTGTCGTCCTGTCCGTAACCCAGCACCAGGCTTCTGTCAAAGCCGGCGTCTCTTGCCTTGCCTGCGGGAACCACTTCGATCTCGGCGGAGAGGAAATCCTCCTCCTCGATGCCGTACTGCTTTTTCAGGATATCCAGAACGCCAGCCTTAACCGCATCCTTGGCAGGATCCTTCTCCTCGTCCTTCTTGCCTTTGGTGATCTGCAGGGGACGATGGCCGACGATAATGTCCAGGGCTTCGCCTTCCACCACCTTCGCGCCCTTCTTCTCCAGCTGGTCCTGGGACAGGTGGATCAGCAGATCGGACACGAAGAATACGGGATCGTCCTCATCCTCACCGATGCAGATCTCCTCGGTGGTGCCGTCCTTCTTCACGATGACGCCGTGGAGTGCCAGAGGAAGGGTGACCCACTGATACTTCTTGATACCGCCGTAGTAATGGGTGTCCAGGTATGCCATCTCCCCTGCCTCATACAGCGGGTTGGACTTGATGTCCATACGGGGGCTGTCCAGATGGGCGCCCAGGATGTTCATGCCCTCATCCAGGGGCTTTTTGCCCAGCTGGAAGAGCACGATGGACTTGTTCATCATAACTGAGTAGACCTTGTCTCCCGCCTTTACTTTTTTGCCGGCGGCGATGAGGCTCTCCAGCTCCCGGTAGCCTGCGGCTTCCGCAGCGTTCACCACATAGTCCACGCACTCGCGCTCGGTCTTGCACTTGCTGATGAACTCCTTGTAGCTCTCACAGACCGCGTCCAGCTTCTTTAAGTCCGCAGCCTTGTATTTTTTCCAGGTGTTTACATGTTCCATTTTGATTTCCATCCTTTTCTTAATGTTCGTTATCGCCGCGGATCGATCCGCAGCTAAGAAAATGCACTTTTTCATGCAAAGCATCCGCCCCGGAAGACGGATGCCTCGTTTTCAATATCTGTCAGGATCTGAGCTCAATGCCCAGGCTCTCCAGTCCGTTTAAGATCTTCTTCATGGCACCGGTGATATCCGCATCCTCCAGGGTGCGGTCCTTGGCGCGGAAGGTGAGCTTGTAAGCCATGGACTTGTATCCGGTGAGGATCTGTGCACCCTCGTAGATGTCGAAGAGTCTGCACTCCTCCAGGATCTTGCCGCCGCGCTGGGCGATGACATCCTCGATCTGGCCTGCGGTAACGGTCTTGGGCACCACCATGGACAGGTCTCTGGTGACGGCAGGGAAGCGGGCGATGCCTTCGTATCTGTGATCGAAGGAGGTGAAGGGAACCACAGCGGGCATATCCAGCACCGCGATGTAGGTTCTGTCACCGATGTCATAATTGTCACACACTTCCGGATGAAGCTCACCCAGGAAGCCAATCCGCTCTCCGCGATAGGTGATGACGGCCTGTCTGCCGGGATGCAGGAAAGGAAGGCTGCCGTCAGCGGTATAGGTCCGCTTCTCGTTCAGACCCACGCTGTCCAGGAACTCTTCCACCACGCCCTTCATGGTGAAGAAATCTCCGTCGCCGTAGAAGCCCAAAGTAAACTGCATCCGCTCATCGGGATAATCGGTAACGGGCACGGACTTCGGGATATAGACATTGCCCAGCTCGTAGAGACGCACGTTGGTATTGCGGCGGTTGAAGTTCGTCGACAGGCAGGTCAGGATCCCGTTCAGGGACAGGGTGCGCATGATGGAGAAATCCTCTCCCAGAGGATTGGAAATGGTCACCGTCTTGCGCAGCGGGCTGTCTGCAGGGATCAGAAGCTTATCGAATACCTTGGGGCTCTCGAAGGAGTAGACATAGGCCTGGGAGAATCCGCAGTATTCCGCGATATCTCTTGCCTTTGCCTCCACACGCAGCTTGTGGGGAAGGCCGCCGAGCGCGTTGCCGCCGGGAAGGGTGGTAGGGATCTTGTCATAGCCGTAGAATCTGGCCACTTCCTCAGCCAGGTCCGCCTGTCCCACCAGATCCTGGCGGAAGGAAGGAATGGTGAGGGTCCGGGCGGAGACGTCATACACCAGCTCGATCTTCTCGAAGATGGCGATCATATCCTCCTCGGAGATGTCGGTGCCCAGCAGGGCGTTGTACTTGTCAGGGCGGAAAGGCAGGACTCTGAGCTCGGCCAGAGGCTCCTTCACATCCACGATGCCGCCCACCACTTCGCCGCAGCCCAGCTCCTCGATGAGCTGGCAGGCACGGTTGATGGCCACTTCTGCATTTCTGGGATCCAGGCCCTTCTCAAAGATGCCGGATGCATCGGTGCGCAGGCCGGCGCGCTTTGCGCTCCGTCTGATGTTGGGGCCGTTAAAAGTGGCCGCCTCAAAGAGAACGGTATCCACCTGATCGGTGATCATGGAATTCTCACCGCCCATGATGCCTGCAAGTCCTACGGGCTTCTCGCCGTCGCAGATCATCAGCATGCCGCTGTCCAGATTTCTGGTCTGGCCGTCCAAAGTGACAAAGGTGTCACCATCTGTCGCACGCTTCACAACGATCTTCTTTCCAGCGATGGTGGAGAGATCATACGCATGCATGGGCTGTCCCAGCTCTACCATCACGTAGTTGGTGATGTCCACCAGGTTGTTGATGGGACGGATGCCGCTGGCAGCCAGGCGTCTGCGCATCCACTCGGGAGAGGGAGCAATCTTGACGTTTTTCACCACGCGCGCGGTGTAACGGGGGCACAGGTCGGGATCCTGCACCTCTACGGAGATGTAGGAATGGACATCCTCGCCGTTTCCGGTCTCCCTGATGACGGGAGGCACGAAAGGCACCTTGAAGGTAGCTGCCACCTCTCTGGCGATGCCCAGCAGACTGTAGCAATCCACGCGGTTGGAGGTGATCTCATATTCAAAAACGGTATCGTGCAGACCCAGGAGCTCTACGGCATCCGCACCCACCTCTACGTTATCGGGAAAAACATAAATGCCGTTCTCAGGTGCTTCGGGATAGAAGTTCCGGTCGCTTCCCAGCTCTTCGATGGAGCACATCATGCCTGCGGAAGGAACGCCTCTGAGCTTCCCGGCCTTGATGGGGATGCCGCCCTCGGGCAGGGGAGATCCGTCATGTCCGCCGGCGACTCTGCCGCCGTCCAGGACCACGGGAACCTTCTGGCCCACCTCTACATTGGGTGCGCCGGTGACGATCTGGATCACCTCGCTGCCGATATTCACCTGGCACACCACCAGCTTGTCGGCATCGGGATGGCGCTCGATGGACTCGATTCTACCTACAACGATCTTCTCCAGATTCTTATCTCTTCTCTCATACCCCTCCACCTTGGTTCCGGTGAGGGTCATTGCATCCATATATTCCTGATCCGTACACTGCAGATCCGGCACATAGGCTTTGATCCATGATAATGCGGTATTCATAATCCTTTCATCCTCCTGAGGAATTCATTCTTTGTTGTCATTTTCGGCAGGGTCTCATAGTTACAGCGTTTTTCTACGAGCAGGAAATCGTTGTAAAAACGATCCCCTTGCAACGTTAAAACTGCTTTAAGAATCGATAATCATTCTCGTACAGGAGTCGCATATCATCGATCTCATATTTTAACAATGCGATACGCTCCAGGCCTACGCCGAAAGCAAAACCGGTATATTCCTCTGGATCGATGTGACACATCTCCAGCACATGGGGATGCACCATGCCGCAGCCCAGGATCTCGATCCAGCCCTCACCCTTGCAGAATCTGCAGCCCTTGCCGCCGCACTTGAAGCAGCTCACATCCATCTCTGCGCTGGGCTCGGTGAAGGGGAAGTGATGGGGACGGAACTTGACCTTCGTCTCCGCGCCGAACATCTGCTGCGCGAAAGCAACCAGCGTACCCTTCAGATCCGCGAAGGTGATGTTTTTGTCGATGACCAGTCCCTCCACCTGATGGAAGGAAGGGGAATGGGTGGCATCCACTTCGTCCGCGCGGAACACGCGTCCGGGAGAGATCATGCGAATGGGAAGCTTGCCCTTCTCCATCTCGTGGACCTGGGCGCCGGAAGTCTGGGTGCGCAGGAGGATGTCTCCGTTGACATAGAACGTATCCTGCTCATCCTTGGCAGGATGGTCCGCAGGGATGTTCAGGGCTTCGAAATTGTAATAATCCTTCTCCACCTCGGGGCCTTCCACCACTTCGTAGCCCATGCCGATGAAGACGCGCTCGATCTCCTCAAGTGCAATGGTATTGGGATGACGATGGCCCAGCTGCGCTTTCTGTGCAGGCAGGGTGACATCGATGGTCTCGGCCTTCAGGCGCTCCGCACGCAGCGCGCTCTCCAGTTTCTTTTTTGCCTCATCCAGAACGCCCTCGATCTCGGCGCGGGTGTCATTCACCATCTGACCCACCTTCGGGCGATCCTCGGGTGCCACGTCCTTCATGGACTTCAAAATATTGGTGAGCTCCCCCTTCTTGCCCAGGATGGCAACACGGATCTCGTTCAGGTTCTCGGGAGAAGTGGCCTCCTTGATTTGATCCATGGCCTTTTGCCGGATCGCATTCAATGCTTCTTTCATATATTTACCTCCGTGATGAGAATTCGCGCATGCGAATTTTCTTTCAAACTTTCTCTTCATTCCCCGGGTCCGTCTCGGGCGCTGGGCCGGCTGTGGACGCGGATTTTTTCTTCTTTTTATTCGGATACACCAGCACCAGATTGATGGGCCGGAAAAAGCGGTTCAGGTAGGCACATACCAGGAAGAGGTACATGCAGCCGTAGAGCCAGAGCATGGTGATCACCAGGGTGGTCATGCTGCCGTAGAGTGACAGGTATTTCGAGTTGCTCACATAGAGGGAAAAAACATACGAAAATACGGTCCACATAATGGCGGCCAGAAGCGCTCCCGGGAGCTGCTCCCTGTATTTGAGCTTCGCATTGGGCAAAAACCGGTAAAGCGCCGCAAAAACAAACGTCAAAAGCAGCACCGCATACAGCGCTCTCGGTCGCATCACCAGATCGATGAGGGGCTGCACCACGGAAGGGTACACGCTCCGCACCCGCTCCAGCAGTCTGTCACCGAAGACCAGCACCACCAGGGAAAGCACCAGCCCCAGCAGGAGGATGGTGGTGTAAAAGCAGCTCCAAAGGCGGATCACCAGCATATTCCGCTGCTCCTTCACATGGTTGATCCGGTTCAGCCCCTGGACCAGCGCCATCACCCCCTTCCCTGCGGACCACAGGGTCGCAAAGATGGAAATGGTGACAATGCCCGCAGAGGATTCGTACACCTGCCGGATAATGCTGTCCAGCACGCCGTCCATGGCGTCCGGCGACCACTCCAGTACCACCCGCAGGAGGAAATCCTCCGTCAGCGGGGTATAGGGAAGTATACCACAGATCAGGGCGATCATGGGAACAAACGAGAGTATGAGGAAAAAGGATGCGCTGGCGGCGTAGGAAGGAATGTCCTTGCCCCGGATCCGCAGGGAAAAATCCCTGCCAATATCAATGTATTTTTTCTTCATAGAGTTCTCTGCAGCCTTAATACCGTTGCATTTGCAGTTTGTTTCCTACACAGAAAAAAGGAGCGACCTAAACCGCTCTTTTTTCAGTCAAACCGGTAACACCCTCGGCCGAACCTTTTGCCTTTTGACGCCTAGCCAAAGCCAGGTGGGTGACCGCAGCGATGGTTTTTGCATCCCCGACCTCAGGAAGGCGGGGCTCCGCAGCTGCCATGCGATGTAGGAATCCCGTGAAAGGTAAATGTAGGTTCAAAAATTTCAAAAGGTAGGGCTCTGGGCTGATTTCATTATATAAGATGCGCTTTCCGTTAGCAACCTTTTTTGAGGGATGTTCGTAAGTTTTTAGAAAATTCAGCTTTTGTTCAGAATTCTTTTTTGTTGATAAAAAAAGTGGGAGAATCTCACGATTTTTTCTTTTCCTTTTTCGGTCTGTCGGGTATAATGATTGAGAATTGTTCAATATGGGGGGAAATTTTTATTTTTCCTCATCTTGGTCGAAAAATTTTAGAAAAAGAGAGGACTAAGTATGGCAACAATCGATCTTTCCCAGTATGGCATCAGCGATGTCAAAGAAATCATTTACAATCCTACCTACGAGCAGCTGTTCGAGGCAGAGATGGATCCTTCCCTGGAGGGATATGACAAGGGCGTGCTCACCGAGCTGGGCGCTGTCAATGTCATGACCGGTATCTACACCGGCCGTTCTCCCAAAGACAAGTTCATCGTCGATGATGCGAAGGCTCATGACACCGTATGGTGGACTTCCGAGGAGTATCCCAACGACAACCACCGCGCTACCCAGGAAGCATGGGATGCCTGCAAGAAGCTGGCTCTGGATCAGCTCTCCGGCAAGAAGCTTTTCGTGGTAGACGGCTTCTGCGGCGCCAACAAGGACACCCGCATGGCAGTCCGTTTCATCATGGAGGTTGCTTGGCAGGCTCACTTCGTTACCAACATGTTCATCCGTCCCACCGAGGAGGAGAAGGCAAACTTCAAGCCTGATTTCATCGTTTACACCGCTTCCAAGGCAAAGGTTGAGAACTACAAGGAGCTGGGCCTCAATTCCGAGACCGCAGTGCTCTTCAACGTTACCTCCCGTGAGCAGGTCATCCTGAACACCTGGTACGGCGGCGAGATGAAGAAAGGTATGTTCTCCATGCAGAACTACTTCCTGCCTCTGAACGGCATTGCTTCCATGCACTGCTCCGCCAACACCGATATGGACGGCAAGAACACCGCAATCTTCTTCGGTCTGTCCGGAACCGGTAAGACCACCCTTTCCACCGATCCCAAGAGACTGCTCATCGGTGATGACGAGCACGGCTGGGATGACAACGGTGTCTTCAACCTGGAAGGCGGCTGCTACGCAAAGGTCATCAACCTGGACAAGGATTCCGAGCCCGACATCTACAATGCGATCCGCAGAAACGCTCTGCTGGAGAACGTTACCGTAGACGCTGCAGGCAAGATCGACTTTGCTGACAAGTCCGTTACCGAGAACACCCGTGTCTCCTATCCCATCGAGCACATCGAGAAGATCGCTCAGAACGTGAACAAGATCTCCTCCGGCCCCGCAGCCGAGAACGTGATCTTCCTTTCCGCTGATGCATTCGGCGTTCTGCCTCCCGTCTCCATCCTGACTCCGGAGCAGACCCAGTACTATTTCCTGAGCGGATTTACCGCAAAGCTGGCAGGTACCGAGAGAGGCATCACCGAGCCCACTCCTACCTTCTCCGCTTGCTTCGGCCAGGCATTCCTGGAGCTGCATCCTACCAAGTATGCAGAGGAGCTGGTAAAGAAGATGCAGAAGTCCGGCGCTAAGGCTTATCTGGTGAACACCGGATGGAACGGCACCGGCAAGAGAATCACCATCAAGGATACCAGAGGCATCATCGATGCGATCCTGAACGGCGATATCAAGTCCGCTCCTACCAAGACCATTCCTTACTTCAACTTCGAGGTTCCTACCGAGCTGCCCGGCGTTGACACCGGCATCCTGGATCCCAGAGATACCTACGCTGATCCTTCCCAGTGGGAGGAGAAGGCGAAAGATCTGGCAGGCAGATTCCAGAAGAACTTCGTGAAGTACACCGGCAACGACGCAGGCAAGGCTCTGGTTGCTGCAGGTCCTCAGCTGTAATGTTCGGATTTCATAAAGAAATGGAACGTCACTGAAGATAAGAAATCCCCGGGGAGAAATCCTCGGGGATTTTTTCGGTTCTTCTCCCATACAGCAAAAAAAAGAACCTTGCAGTTGCTGCAGGGTTCATTTTTTTGCTGTGCTCAGATTGCTCTGGTCGCGTCCGCGAGCCATGCGTTCTCTTCTGCCGTCAGGTACGGCTGCAAGGTCTCACGAACGGTTTTGTGATATGCATTCAGCCATTCCTTCTCTGGCGCGGTAAGCATCTCGGGAAGCACCGCATCCAGATCGAAGGGTGCCATGGTAAGGGTCTCAAACTTCAGGAACTTCCCCATCTCCGTCTCGGGTCCGTTTAAAGTGACGTTCAGGTTCTCCAGACGGATGCCAAACCTCCCTGCCAGGTACACGCCGGGCTCGTTGGAGGTGATCATGCCGTGCTCCAAGGGGGCTCCCAGCTTCCGTCCTGCCTCCAGCAGGCGGATGCCCTGCGGTCCTTCATGGACGTTCAGCAGGTACCCGACGCCGTGTCCGGTGCCGTGGTTGTAATCATAGCCCAGCTCCCATAAGGGGCCTCTGGCCAGCACATCCAGATTCACACCGGTGATGCCCTTCTTAAAGACGGCGCTCGCCAGACGGATGTGTCCCCGCAGGACTGCGGTGTAGAGCTGCTTCATCAGATCCGTTCCCTGTCCCAGCAGCACGGTTCTGGTGACATCCGTGGTGCCCTCCAGGTACTGTCCGCCGGTATCCATCAGGAGGAAGGTATTATCCTCGATGGGGATATCTGTCTCTTCCGTGGGCTCGTAATGAATGATGGCACCGTGAGCACCGGTAGCGATGATGGGGGCAAAGCTCTGTCCCAGGAAATGCTCCTGTGCCTCACGAAGCTTTAAGAGCCGGTCACTCACCTGGAGTTCCGTTACCTTGCCGCCCTTCAGCTCTTCTGAGCCGTCAAGCTGCGTCTTCAGGTAAAAGATCAGCTTGGTGAGGGCCGCGCCGTCCTTGATGTGGGCCAGACGCTCGTTGGCGATCTCCCGCTCCGTTTTGCAGGCCTTAAAAAGGGTCTCGGGGCTGATGTCATCCACGACTCTGGCATCCACGGGGATCCGCATGTAGAGTGCCTTGTTCACCTTCGCTTTGGAAAGGAGCACGGTCTTGCCGGACAGGAGTCCGGAGAGCTCCTCGTAGATATCATCGTAGAGGTGTACCTCCACGCCATCCGCCTTGAGATGATCCATGATCTCCCCGGAGAGGATGTCGGGATTCACATAGAGGATGGCACTGCCGGTGAGCACCAGCAGATAGCTCAGGAAAACGGGATTGTAATCCACATCTCCGCCCCGAAGCTGCAGCACCCAGGCGATGTCATCCAGAGAGGCGGTAAGATGGGCATTACAGCCCTTCTCCTGCATCTGCTTCCGAACGCGCTCCAGCTTTTCTCTCCTGCTCTCTCCCGTGACTTCCGCGGAAAGCTCCCAGACGGGCTCTGCGCTCATGGCAGGTCTGTCCGTCCAAATCTCCCCGGGCAGATCCCTATTCGTCACATAGCGCACATGAAGCCCCTTGCAGGCCTTCTCAATGGCCTCCGCAGTGGCATTGCTGACAGTGCGTCCGTCATATCCCAGGACCCCTTCCGGAGGAAGGACCTGTGCCAGATACTCGGGGACCGTCGGAACGCCGGGCTCCCGCATCTTCATGAGACGGATGCCGGTGCCGGAGAGCTGATCCTCCGCCTGAAGGAAATACCTTCCGTCCGTCCAGAGGAGGGCTTCCCTGGCAGTGACCACCAGTTCTCCCGCAGAGCCGTCAAAGCCGGACAAAAACTCCCGCTCTTTGAAATAATCTCCAACATATTCGGAAGCGTGGTAATCGTCGGTCACCACAAAGTAGGCATCTATTTCCTCCGCTTCCATCCGTTTTCTCAGCTGCGCGATCCGCAGCGCGATGTTTTCTTTTCCCATATTGCCTTACCTGTCCGGTCAGATTCCCAGGAATCCTTTCACTACCGCCTTCATCTCCTCTTTCTCGCATACGTGGTCGTGGAGTACGGGCGCGGTACGGATCTCTTCGATGGCCTTCGGCACCTTCACATTTGCGATGCGGGAGAGCTCGTCAATGAGATCGAAATCATCCATGGCATCGTATTTTGCATCGATGGCCTTCATGACGCTGCGGGCGAACTTGAAGGGGCTGGCCGTGGAAGCGATGACGGTTGGTCTCCTGTCACCGGTAGCACGGAAGTATTTTGCGTAGACAGCGGATGCCACGGCGGTATGGGTATCGATGACATAGCCGCAGGCCTCATAGATCCGGCGGATCTCGTCAGCGGTCTCCTGTTCATCCGCGTAGTTCCCATAAAAATCGGAAAGGAGAAGCTTCTCGTCATGGGAGATCTCGTACTTTCCCTGACCGGACAGTGCCTTCATCAGATCCGCAGTGCGGGCTGCATCGTTGCCGGTGATGCGGTAGATCAGGCGCTCCAGGTTGCTGGAGATCAGGATGTCCATGGAAGGGCTGGAGGTCAGGATAAACTCTCTGTTGCGGTCATAAACGCCGCTGCCCAGGAAGTCGTAGAGCACCTTGTTGGAGTTGGAGGCGCAGACCAGCTTCTCGATGGGCAGGCCCATGGTCTTCGCATAGAAGGCAGCCAGGATATTGCCAAAGTTGCCGGTGGGCACCACCACGTTGATGGCTTCGCCTTCCTTGATCTTCTCTTCCTTCAGCAGCTTGCAGAAAGCATAGACATAGTACACGATCTGGGGCACCAGACGGCCGATGTTGATGGAGTTTGCGGAGGAGAAGCAGAAGCCTTTCTCCGCCATCTCATCAGCCAGCTCCTTATCGGAAAAGAGCTGCTTTACGCCGGTCTGCGCGTCGTCGAAGTTGCCGTGGATCCCTACCACAAAGGTATTGGCGCCCTTCTGGGTCACCATCTGGCGCTCCTGGATGGGGCTGACACCGTTCTTGGGGTAAAAGACCACGATGCGGGTACCTTCAACGTCCGCAAAGCCTGCCAGAGCCGCTTTTCCGGTATCGCCGCTGGTGGCGGTGAGGATGACGATCTCCTTGTCCTCATGATTCTTCCGCGCTGCGGTAGTCATGAGGTGGGGCAGGATGGACAGGGCCATATCCTTAAATGCAATGGTGGCGCCGTGGAAAAGCTCCAGATAGTAAGCGCCCTCTGCGGAAACCAGGGGAGCGATCTCCTCGGTATCGAATTTGGAATCATACGCCTTATTAATGCAGTTTTGCAATTCCTCTTTGGTGAAGTCCGTGAGGAAGCGCTGCATCACTTCCAGAGCCACCTCCTGATAGCTCATCTTTGCCAGCTCGGAAAGAGGGATATCCAGGGAAGGGATATGATCGGGAACATAGAGTCCGCCGTCCTCCGCAAGGCCTCGTAAAATCGCCTGAGATGCGGTTACAAATGCGCCGGCGCCTCTGGTGCTGCTGTACTTGACTTCCATATGCATTTCCTTTCTGAAAATAAATGATCACTCCTATTTTACACTGATTTTAGAAATAGAAAAGCCATTTTTTTTGCGACATTACTATGTTAAAGTGGATTTATGAAAAATTCTTCCGAAAAGGGCGGCGCTCCTCTCCCCGAGGGCGTCTACCGGGCTGTAAAAAAAGACGGGACGGAATACTACAGATCCTCCCTGACATACAAAGGAAAGCACATCTCCCTGGGAAGCTATGCTACCGCGAAGGAAGCCCATAACGCCTACCTCCAGGGAAAGGCGCTGCTGGAGTCCCGCCTGGGGCCGGAGGACTATCTCTCCCAGGGGAAAAAGACGAAGGGCCCGCTTCCCTTCGACAAATGGGTGATCCTGGTCAACTTCCGGGACAGCGGCCTGTACTTTAAGACCCCCATCGTGCTGGGGCAGCGGATCTTCACCTATCATCTTACTCCCACGGAGGTGCTGACCTTTGATTTCGAGGATCTCTTCTACTATTCCCAGCATACCATCATGCGGCGTGGCGGGCATCTCTTCGTGGCGGACTACGGCTCCCAGATCTCCGTTTTTACCAGGCACGGCATCAAGCCCTACGCGGTGGAGGGGGTGGATTACCGCTTCGTCAACGGGGATCCGCTGGACTTCCGCAGAGAAAATCTGGAGATCCTGAACGTATACCACGGCGTCCGTGCGGTGGAGAAGGGGTATCTTGCCAGGATCCATGTGAACGGCTACCTGCAGATCGGGACCTATCCTTCCGTTCTGGAGGCTGCTATCGCCTACAATAAGGCGGCGGATATCCTGCAGAAAAACGGCGTGGACAAGGAATATCTGCAGAATTTCATCGACATCTCCCCCAGGGTCTATGCGGACATCTACGCATCTCTCCCTGTTTCGGAGCGGATCGAGCAGACCTTCGGGCCTCTTTGAGTCCCTTTGCGCGGGCGGGCCGCGATGGCCTTTGCCCCTTTTGCTCGGGCGGAGTGCGATGGCCTTTGAGTCCTTTTGTGCGGGCGGGCCGCGATGGCCTTTGCCCCTTTTGTGCGGGCGGGGTGCGATGGCCTTTGCCCCTTTTGCGCGGGCGGGGTGCGATGGCCTTTTACCCCTTTTGCCCGGGCGGGGCGCGATGGCCTTTGCCCCTTTTGTGCGGGCGGGGCGCGATGGCCTTTGCCCCCTTTTGTGCGGGCGGGGTGCGATGGCCTTTGCCCCCTTATGCGCGGGCGAGGTGCGATGGCCTTTGCCCCTTTTGTGCAGACGGGGTGCGATGGCCTTTGCCCCCCTTATGCGTGGGCGAGGTTCGATCCGATCCTTACAGTCCTGTGAAACCAAAAGAGCACCCCGTTACGGGATGCTCTTTCTTGCTTTAATTTATCTACTTTCCCTCGGAGTCGGGAATTCCGGACCAGTCCGGTATCGCTTCAACTACAGCAAGTATTTTTCCACTTTTTCCACAACCAACCCCACATCCAACGGCATCGATTCACACTCCATGGAAAGAATGAGATTCTCACCTGCAACCAAGCCATCCGCTTCGTACGTTTGGAGTTTCTGCAATGCCTTGGATGCATAATTTCCATCCGAGATAAGTCCAAAGTGTTCCCAGTAAAATGTCTTCCTCCTTCGCACGTTTAGTAATGCGAAGTCCGGATAAAAGTATGTCCCGTTTTTTATTCGTAATTGGGGTTCATAAGTGTATGGGATTCCATACTTTAGAAAAAGATCTGCCAGTATCTTTTCAGATTTGGAACGGACAGTTTCGCCTTGTTCCGTAAGATATGTACCGGTTGCAGGATAATCATTCTGCCCACCGATGTGCCTTTGTTTCCATGATTGGATGAACGCTTCATCCGGTTCGATGATGGGTGTGACAAGAGCTTTTCTTGCATCACATAACTTGTCGTAAATGTTCTCGACAGCATCCATGTTGTATTGGCGTAGAAAGCGGTCAATACGATACTTCGTATTTCGAAGTTCCTTCATCACCTGTTCGTCATACTCGTGTTGTACAATCGCCTGTACAGTTGCAAGATTCTCTTTCTTGACATAGGTTCGCGGGCTATCATCACCTTCCAGATAATACTGATATCCGGTTTTCTTTACACAAACTCGAACCTTACGCTTATCACTAAATTTGGATTGTCGCATTCGACGATCCACCTTGATCATCATATTTTCAATGTTGCGCACCTGTTCCTCTAATTGCTTCTTATAGTTCTCGATTACTTTGTCCTCCTATACATGAAATTATTCGTATCCGTCCCATACTTCTCCACGTCCGCCCATACTTCTCAGCGTCCACCCATACTGCTCAGCGTCCACCCTCTGCTAATGGTTTTCTATGCACGCACCGAGTTCAAAATTCAGCCCTCGCGTGTAGGTATAAATTCTGGCTACACGCATTTCATTGTTTTCTCTTCCGGCGCGTGCACTCCCTATGTCCGAACTACACGCGAAGTGAAGAAATGTGTGCTATTGCATGCCTGCGCTCGAGGCTACAACACGCAGAAGCAATTCTTTCTTCTTCACGCGTGCAGTCAAATCCAAAACCGTACACGCCTACAGAACAATTCTCCCAATCAGCGTGTAGCCCTAAAAATGCACTGCACGCTAAAAACTATAAAGTGAAAAACCGCGTGCAACTCTCGACCCCTCTCTACACGCGTTGGCGGCATAACATACTTCGTGCGTGCAGCCCAGCTTGAATTCCGGTACAAAACGCACCGCCCATCAACCTATCATCTTCTATAACGATCGGAATCACGTGGCGAAATGCCAGAATCAGAGTGTTACTTAAGAACCATCGAAACCGAAAACGACTATACGCCCCACTTGAAGAAAAGTCAAGTACGATTGTCTCCTGTAAATCTGTCTCATCTCCATAGTAACGTTTTGCCTGAATATAAAAAACGCAGGCTTAAAAATCTGCAGGTAAAAAAAGCAGGCATAAAAAACTGCAGGCAACCTCGCGGGTTACCTGCAATCTATTAACACTGTCTGTACCGAATGAAGGAGATCATACAAATCCAGTACGCTTTCTCTCTATTCTATTTCGTGCTTGTACATCATATTTTCTTACGCTTTAACTCTTTCACACGCTTACTTGGCCGTGTAATCCACGAAGCAGATGTCCATACTCACATACCCGGTAACGCCGCTCACCTTGCCGGAGAGCTTGTATTGCCACATGGAGAACTGGTAGGGATAATCGGGCAGATCCTGGTTCTGGCAGAGCCAGATATCATAGTCCGTCAGCTTGGAGAGGTCGATCTCCTTGATGAGCCACTCCTTGTTGCCTTTGATCATGGCGGTGTAGCCGCCCTTGGCGATGGTATCCAGGAAGGCCTTGGTGACCTCCGTCTTCTCCGTTCTGGTGAGGCCTTCGATCCGGGCGGTGTCGTTGTCCACATAGCCCATATCGATGGCGATGGGATAGGTGATGACAGCTTCGCCGATATTGGAAAGGATCAGGGATGCCTCCTGCTCCGCCTCCTCCGCCGTCAGGGCCTGGGAGGTAAAGTAAAGACCGATCTGCAGTCCTGCTTTGGAAGCCCGATCCAGATTGTCCAGGAACATCTCGTCCAGAGAAAGCTGGCCGGTGGTATAGCCCCGGACGCCGGCACGGATCATGACAAAGTCGATGCCCGCCTTTTTCACCGCCTGAAAATCGATATAATCCTGATACTTGGATACATCGATGCCTAAGGTGGATGCCTTGCGACCGTCGATGTAATACTCCATCATATCTCCCTGGGCCACCAGATTGGTGTAATCATAGGTGTGCTCCGGCAGATACCGGTTGATGGTCACCCATTCCTCGCTGCCATCGGGCAGCACCACCAGGGTGTGCTTGCCGTCGGTGGCAGGATCCGGCGCTTCGCCTCCCAGGGGATCTTCCTTCACTTCCTCCAGTGGCACCGTATCCGGCGTCTTTTCCGAAGGGTAGAGATCCCAGAAGTCCAGATCCTCGGGATGTCCCGTGCCATAAGTGACATCCGGCAGCTCCTCCTCAGTAGAATCGGTGCTTTCCGGCTGCGCTACCGTTACCGTTTCCGGCCGCTTGTTCATCCCCAGCACGATGGCCAGGATGATGACAAATACCACGGCAGCAGACACGATGGCAGTCAGGATATGAGGCGAAATTTTTACTTTATCGTCTTCCATTCCGGGTAGTTTCAAGTGTTCACCCCAAACCGGGCGCTTTGCTCCCGGTTTTCTTTTCGCTCTGTGCCGTTTCCGCATTCTTGCTGCGGGGCACAGATCCATGAGATCCGTTTACAGGATGGCCTTCTTCGGGCATTTTGCGACGCAGGCACCGCAGCCGGTGCATTTTTCCTGATCGATGGTGGCATGAAAATTCTCCACAGTAATAGCACCGAACTCACAGTTCTTCACACAAATGCCGCAGCCGATACAGCCCACAGAGCAGGCTTTCATGGTGTCGGGGCCCTTGTCTGTAGAGCTGCAGGCCACCATATGCTTTGCATCATAAGGGATCAGGCTGATGAGGTGCTTGGGACAGGCAGCCACACATTTTCCGCAAGCTTTGCAGGCCTCCTTGTCCACCACGGCGATTCCGTTTACCACATGGATGGCATCGAAGGGGCAGGCCTTGACGCAGCTTCCAAAGCCGCAGCAGCCGCTCCTGCAGCCCTTGGGTCCGCCGCCGGGAACGAAAGCCATGACGGAGCAATCCTCCACACCGGTGTATTCGTAATTCCTGACAGCCTTGTCACAATCTCCGGCGCAGGCCACGAAAGCCACCATACGGGTGCTCTCTTCCGCGTCCACGCCCATGATCTCCCCGATCTTCTTTCCCACGGGCTCCCCGCCCACGGGGCAGCCGTTTACCGGAGCCTCTCCCTTAACGATGGCCGTCGCAAGACCCGAGCAACCGGGATAGCCGCAACCGCCGCAGTTGTTTCCGGGGAGAGCCGCCAAAACTTCTTCTTCTCTGGGATCGACCTCCACCTTAAAGCGGATTCCCGCGATGCCCAGAAACAGTCCGACAAAGATACCAACCGCCGCTACGATCCCCGCAGCGACCAGGATTCCTGTTACGCTCATAATCAGTTCTCCTATCGATGATCAAATTCAAAGCAGGCCGGAAAAGCCGCAGAAGGCGATGGCCATGAGTCCGGCGGTCAGGAGCACCGCAGGCTGACCCTTGATGGGGCCCGGGAAGTCGTTGTATTCCATCCGCTCCCGGAGTCCCGCAAGGATGACGATGGCGATGGTAAAGCCCACTGCAGTACCGAAGCCGTTGACGATCCCGGTGCCGATACCGTACTCCTTCTGCACGTTGGTGAGGGCGACGCCCAGCACCGCACAGTTGGTGGTGATGAGGGGCAGATACACGCCCAGAGCCTGATAGAGAGCAGGCATGGCCTTGCGCAGGAACATCTCAACGAACTGCACCAGCGCAGCGATCACCAGAATAAAGACGATGGTCTGGAGATACTCCAGATGCAGGGGCGTCAGGATGAATTTGTAGACCACGCCGGCGACGGCGCTGGCCAGAGTGATGACAAAAATCACCGCCGCCCCCATGCCGGATGCGGTCTTGATCTTCTTGGATACGCCCAGGAAGGGACACAGGCCCAGGAACTGGCTCAGGACCACGTTGGAGACCAGAGAGGAGCCTATCAGGAGCATCAATAATTCTTTGATCATTTTTCCTCTCCTTTCTCTTTGTTATCCGTTTCCGGTTTCTTTTCCTGTGCTTCCAAAGTTTGTGTTTCTTCCTTCGGTGTTTCCGTCACAGGCGCTTTGGCATCTGCACGGTCAACGGACTTTTCGGGAGCTTTCTCCGCAGCCGCGAACTCCGCTTTGCGGGAGCCGCAGGCCAACTCGCAGGATGCGCACTCGCTGCCGCAGCCGTTTCCAAACTTGGACACGTCCTTGCCCTTGGCTGCCATTTTTTCCTTGACCACATTCATCACCGCCGTCAGGGCTGCCACCACGAAAAAGGCGCCGGGGGCCATGATGAAGATATTGATGGGAACGAAGGAAGCGGGCATCACGCGCGCGCCGAAGAGCTCTCCCGCTCCCAGCAGCTCGCGGAGCATACCGATGAGGGTCAGGGCGATGGAAAAGCCCAGTCCCATGCCCACACCGTCAAAGAAGGACGGGATGGGGGGATTGTGGTACGCGTAGCTCTCCGCACGACCCAGGATGATGCAGTTGACAACGATCAGGGGGATATAGACGCCCAGAGCGCTGTTTAGAGAGGGCAGGTATGCCTGCAAAAGGAGCTGCACCATGGTCACAAAAGAAGCCACGATGACGATAAATGCAGGGATACGCACCCGGTTGGGGATCACCTTCCGCAGCAGGGAGATGATCAGGTTACTTAAGGTGAGGACCACGGTGGTGGTCAGACCCATGCCCAGACCGTTGATGGCGGAGGTGGTCACAGCAAGGGTGGGACACATGCCCAGTGCCAGAACAAAGGTGGGATTTTCCTTGACTATGCCGTTGACCAGGCGTTCGCTGACTTTATTCATTGCCGGCACCTCCCTTCATCTCATCGATGGCATAGGAAAGACCGCAGTTCACGGCATTCACGAAAGCCCTGGTGGTAATGGTGGCACCGCTGATGGCATCGATCTCATCTTCCGCGGCAGCACCTGTCTTGGTGTAAGAAAACTGCGGGACGGATTTTTCATGGAACTGGGGCACCAGCACGGATTCCGCATTCATGCCCAGGCCAGCCGTCTCGGAGATCTCCAGGATTGAAACGTCCCGGAGCGTACCGTCAGAAGCCACGCCCAGATACAGCACGATATCGCCGCCGTAGCCTTGATTGGAGGCAGAGCGGAGCACATAGCCCAGGAAGTTCCCGGATGCATCCAGTGCCTCATAGACCTCACCGATGGTAACGCCCAGCTTTTTGTACTCTTCTGCCTGCGCAGCGGAAGGTGACAGATCCGTCAGTTTGAAGGAGTCTGCCGTTGAAAAAACGCTTCTGCAGGCATTCTGCACCGCCAGAGCCTCCTGCTCGGCTATTGGGTCTTTGGTCAGCTGATAGATAAAACCCAAAAGAAGTCCTGCGATGAGGGTGATCGCAAAGAGGGTAAAGGCTTCCTTCAACATGATCCGGATGTCTTTGCCTGCCGACATTTCATTCATGCCTGCTTCCCTCCTTTCGCAGATTTTTTCTTCGTAAATCCAAAGGGCGTCGGTACCGTGACCTTCTCGATCAGAGGTACCAGCAGATTGCCGATGATGATGGCGTAGGACACGCCCTCACTGCCGGGGCCGAAGATCCGGAAGATCCCGGTGAGGATCCCCAGGAAGATGCCGAAAACGATCTTCCCCATGGGGGTGATGGGACTGGTGACATAGTCCGTCGCCATGAAGAATGCTCCCAGCATGAGTCCGCCGCCTGCCAGATGAGCTGCCAGGAAGGCGGGATCAAAGCCATGCCCTCCGAAGAGCAGGATAAAGCAGGCAAAGCTGAGAATATAAGATGCGGGGATCTTCAGATCGATGACGCCGCAAAGGAGCAGGATGCAGGCACCGATGACGATGGCGATGACGGAGGTCTCACCGATGGTGCCGGAGGTCCGGCCGATGATCATATCCATCACATTAACGCTTCCGCCGCTCTTCATCACTGCCAGGGGCGTTGCACCGGTGTAGGCATCGGTGGCAAAAGCAGTCATGGCCGTGGGAAACGAGATCAGCAGAAAGCATCTGCCGCCCAGTGCCGGGTTCATAAAGTTCTGTCCCAGACCGCCGAAGAGGAGCTTCACCACCAGAATGGCGAAGATGCTGCCCAGGGCCGCCATCCACAGAGGGATGGTCACCGGCAGGTTCAGGGCAAGCAGGAGTCCCGTCACCACAGCGGACAGGTCCTTCACGGTCTGTTTTTTCTTAACGATCAGACAAAAAATGCTCTCCGTCGCAACGGCGCTTCCGATACACACAAGGACCACTGCCAGGGCGCGGAATCCGAAGTTCCATATCCCAAAGCCGGTGGTGGGAAGCAGTGCGATGAGCACCAGGAGCATGATGGAGGATGTGGTCACCTTGCTCCGGATATGGGGATTGGATGATACATGATAGATTTGTTCACTCATGACAGATCACTTCTTCCTCTTTCCTAGTTGAATTTTACGCATGGACTTGATGGACTGGGTCAGGTGGCGCTTGGCAGGGCAGACAAAGCTGCAGCAGCCGCACTCGCAGCACTCCATGCCGTTCCCTTTCAGGAACCCCTCCTCGTCGCCGTGCTCTGCACAGTTGGCCAGCTGGAAAGGCATCACATGGCCGGGGCATACTTCCACGCATTTGCCGCAGCGAATGCAGGGGCCGGGCTCGGAAGCCGCCACCTCATCCTTCGTCATGGCAAGCAGCGCGGTGGAGGTCTTCGTTGTAGGGACGTCCAGGCCGTACATGGCAAAACCCATCATGGGGCCGCCACAGATGATCTTCTCAGGATCCTTCACAAAGCCCCCGTCCGCCTCCAACAGATAATCATAACTGACACCGATGGGGATCTTGAAATTCCTGGGATCCTTCACTGCATCACCCGTAACGGTGACGATGCGCTCAGTCAGGGGTATGCCCTCCACCACGGCATGATAGATCGCAACGATGGTATCCACGTTGTCCACGATGCAGCCCGCATCCGCAGGAAGCATGGTAGAATTGATCATGCGACCGGTGGTGGCAAAGATCAGGGCGCGCTCCGCACCCTGGGGATATTTGGTCTGAAGCGCTCTGACATCAATGTCAGGTTCGTTCTCCGTCATCTTCCGCAGGAGCTGAATGCAGTCGGGCTTATTGTCCTCGATGGCGAGGATGCCGTGTGCGTGGGGAAACAGGCTCATGATGATCTTCAGGCCCGTCACCAGTTTTTCCGGCTCCTCCAGCATTCGGCGATAGTCACTGGTCAGGTAGGGCTCGCACTCGGCGCAATTGGCGATGATATATTCGATCTTCTCCGGCTCCTTGGGGGACAGCTTCACCGCCGTGGGGAAGCCTGCACCGCCCATACCCACCACGCCGGCGTTACGGATGGCATGAATGATGGTCTCCCGGTCCGCATGTTCCCAGTCCTCTACGGGATCCGGATCCACCCATTCACAGGCTTCATCATTCTCGATGATGATGCTCATGACCCGGTCCCCGGTAACGGTCCTGCGGGGTTCGATATTTTTTACGGTACCCGATACACTGCTGTGCACCGGTGCGGACACAAATCCGCCGGACTCTGCGATCATCTGGCCTGCCTTCACATGATCTCCCTTGGCAACAATTGCCTTTGCGGGAGCCCCGATATGCTGTGAAAGCGGGTAGACCATCTCCTTTTGAGCGTCCAGCTTTGTGATTGGCTTATCCTTGGACAGGCTCTTGCCGTCAAAAGGATGGACCCCTCCTGAAAATGTGTATTTTGTCATACCTCTCATCCTTTCGGGATATTGAAAAATTGTATCAAATTCCCACACCATTTTACTAAATTTACACGCAAAAAGCCACATTTGTGATATGATTTATTTGGTTATTTAGACAGCCCAAATAAGGAAGATTCGATTATGAAAGTCATCACCGAAACACTGGAGCCTTTTGCTGCGGAATATCCCCCGGAAGCCCTGGGCGATCCCGCTAAGCTCCTCTTCATCGACATAGAGACCACGGGCTTTACCGCCCATTCTTCCGACCTGTATCTCATCGGCTGCGCTTACCGGGAAGCAGGGCATTTTTGCACGAAGCAGTTTTTTGCGGAGGGTCCTTCCGAGCAGGCACAGATCATCGAAGCCTTCTGGGACTTTGCATCCGCATACGATACCCTGGTCCACTACAACGGGAACCAGTTCGATGTCCCCTATCTGCAGCAGAAATGCAATATGCTGGAGCTGCCGGATCACACGGCGGAATTCACCGGCATCGACCTCTATCGCAGGGTTGCTTCCGTGAAGCACCTCTTAAAGCTTCAAAACTGCAAGCAGCGGACCCTGGAGTTCTTCCTGGGGATCGAGCGGAAGGATGTTTTTACCGGCGGAGACCTCATCGGCATCTATCAGGACTATGTGAAGGACCCCACGGACATTGCGCTGGATACGCTCCTCCTGCATAACGAGGACGACCTGAAGGGGATGTTGCAGATCCTGCCCATGCTCTCCTACTACGACCTCTTTGAGAAGGGGGCCGTGGCAAAACGGGTGGAGGCGGTTACCTACAAGACCAAAGAAAACGAGACGAGAAAAGATCTCCTCATTACCCTGGAGCCTCCCGTAGCCCTTCCCGTGCCCTTCAGCGCCCGGGTGGCGGGATGTGAGGTCCGCTACCAGGACGGGGAACTGAAGCTCTGTATCCCCATCACCTGCGGTGAAATGAAGTACTTTTATGCGGATTACAAATCCTACTATTATCTCCCCGAGGAGGATCTGGCCCTGCACAAGTCAGTAGCTACCTTCGTGGACAAAGAGCACCGGGTCCAGGCCACCGCAGCCACCTGCTATACGCGGAAGGTTTCGGAATACCTGCCCCAGTGGGACTACCTCTTCTCTCCCGTCTTCCGGGTAGATTACGAGAGCAGGGAGATGTTCTTCGAACTGACGGAGGACTTCAAGCGGGACAAGAAAGGGTTCTCGGATTACGCTTCCCATGTACTGAAGGTGATGCGAAGCAAACATTGATCATGAGAAATATAAAATGTCAGGCCGTATGGCCTGAACTTTGCAACAGCATTCCGCCCATTGGGCGGAATCTGTGTACAAACTAAAACGCAGGTCCGAAGACCTGCGTTTTAGTTTGTACTTACATAAGAAAATGTAGGCGTTTCGCCTGCATTTTTGTTGTCGTACATAAGAAAATGCAGGTCGTTAGACCTGCATTTTCGTTGTACTTACATCGGTTTTTCGTAGTAGAAAGAGTTCTTCCGAACAAATCCCACTTCTTTGTAATTGACGATCTGCTCCGTGCTGCCGATGAAGAGATATCCGCCCTTCACCAGGGAGTCGCAATACTTCCGGAACACTTCGTCCTTTGCTTCATCCGTGAAATAGATCAGCACATTTCGACAGACGATCAGGTGATAATCCTTCTTGTAGGGGTCCTTCAGCAGATTATGCTCATGGAACTCCACACGGGACTTGATCTCCTCGGAGATCTTGTAGGAAGGTCCCACCTGTGTAAAATACTTTTTCTTGAAATCATCGGGGACACCGGAAATGCTCTTCGCATCATACAGGCCCACCTTTGCTTTCGCGATGACGGTCTTGTCCAGGTCGGTGGCATAGATCTTGATCTTATTCAGAGGAATATGTCTCGAGAATGCCATGACCAGGGAATAGGGCTCATCACCGGTGGAGCAGGCTGCGCTCCAGATCTTCAGATTCTGTCCGAAGCGGCTCAGCAGGTCGGGAATGATGGTCTTGTCCAGGTATTCCCACTGGTCAGGATTCCGATAGAACTCCGACACATTGATGGTGATGTAATTGATGAACTCATCAAAGATCTCGTGGTCGGTCTTCAGCGCTTTGACATAGAGGTCATATCCCTGAATTCCTCTGCGCCCGATCAGTGTGTCGATCCTGCGCTTCATCTGCTTCTCTTTATAGGCGTTCAGGTCAATACCGGTCATGGTAAGGATTTCTTTTTTGAAATACTCGTAGTCGTATGCCATATGCACTCACTCGTGACCGTAGCTACGATCACTCCTCCTCAGCCTGAATTACAGCATCGATATCGACGCTGGCGATATCCTCATCATCATCCTTGGGAGCATCGGGAGCGGTCAGCGCCTTAATGCTCAGGGAGATCTTGTGATCCTTCTCGTTGAAATCAACGATCTTCGCAGTGACTTCCTGGCCCTGGGTAAGGACATCCTGAGGCTTCTCGATGTGCTCCTTGGAGATCTGGGAAACATGAAGCAGTGCGTCCACACCGTTCTCCAACTCGATGAAAGCACCGAAGTCGGTCATACGTGCCACCTTGCCGGTGACGATGGTGCCGATGGCGAACTTCTCGGCTGCATCCTTCCAGGGGTTCTGATCCTCGAACTTCAGGGAAAGAGCGATCTTGTTGCCCTTGATCTCCTTCACGAGAACCTTCAGCTGCTCGCCGACCTTGAAGACCTTCTTGGGATGCTCGACACGGCCCCAGCTCATCTCGGAGATGTGCAGCAGACCGTCTGCGCCGCCCAGGTCGATGAATGCACCGAAATCGGTAACGTTCTTGACTACGCCGTCAACGATATCGCCCTCGTGGATACGGGAGAACAGCTCCTCCTGCATCTTTGCCTTCTTGGCAACCAGCAGCTGCTTGCGATCACCGATGCATCTGCGCTTGCGGGGATTGAACTCGATGACAACGAACTCGATCTCCTGATCCTTGTACTTCGTGAGATCTCTCTCGTAGGAATCGGATACCAGGCTTGCGGGAATGAAGATCCTGGTCTCGTCCACGATAACGGTCAGACCGCCATCCTGTACCTGCGTAACCACAGCCTTGAGGACTTCCTGGTTGTTGAAGGCCTCCTCGATCTTCTTGCTGCCTCTCTCCTGCTGGAGTCTCTTGTAGGTCACCAGAACGGTGCCCTCGCTGTCGTTGACCTTCAGGACCTTCACCTCCATGGTGTCGCCAGGCTTTACCACCTGGGTAAGATCAACGCTGTTGTCGTTGGTATATTCGTACTTGGTCAGCAGGCCATCAGCCTTGCAGCCAATGTTCAATATAATCTCTTCCGGCTTAACATCAATGACTGTGCCTTCGACGATCTCCCCCGTATGTGGTATTTTGAAAGACTCTTCCAACATTTGTTCAAAAGTAAGCTCTGACATATTTTTGAACCTCCTCAATAGATTTTTTCGGGGTGGAAGCCCCCGCAGTGATACCCACCAGTCTTACAATTTTAGATCGTTCTAAATGCAAGTCATCCAGTGTTTGTATGTAATGAGTTTCCGGACATCTCGCCGCACAGATCTCGTAGAGTTTCCGTGTGTTGGAGCTGTTCCTTCCACCTATCACAATCATCACGTCCGCCTCGGATGCAAGCTCCTCGGCATGTTGCTGTCTGATCTGCGTAGCACTGCAGATAGTGTTCACAACGTTATCATTGTACCCTCTTTTCTCGAATATTTCAACAATTTGTGTAAATTTATTCAATTGATACGTGGTTTGAGAAACGAGAAAGTAAGTTTCCTCTTCCGAGAAGGGATATTTTTCCGCATCTTCGGGAGTTTCCAAAACATCCACCGGACCGTCGCACCAGCCCACGATTCCTTCCACTTCCGGATGTTTCGGGTTTCCTGCGATGAGGACATGCTCTCCCGCCCTGCTGTGCTCACCCGCCAGCTTCTGGATCTTGATGACAAAAGGACAGGTGCAGTCCACCACTTCGATGTGCTTTGTTTCCAGGAGCTCATAGATCCGCCTGGGAATGCCGTGGGCCCGGATGATGATGGCAGCCCCCTCCGGGGGATCCAGCGCCTGCAGCTCTTCTTCCGTTTCCAGTACGATGGCGCCTTTGGCCTTCAGGTCATCGATCACCGTCTCGTTGTGGACCACGGGGCCATAAGTGTAGATGGGCCTGCCGGTTTCCAGCATCTCATATACTTTGTCAACCGCCCTTTGTACGCCGAAGCAAAAGCCGGCGGACGGATCCACCCTGATCTCAGTCATTGCAAAGCTCCTCAATCCTTGCGGCCACCTCCGGGATGGTCATGTCCGTGGAGTCGATGAGTACCGCATCTTCCGCACGGATCAGAGGAGAGATCTCCCTGTGCATGTCCTGGTAATCCCGTTTTTCGATGTCCTCTTTGATGCGGTCAAAGTCCGGCGCCTCCCCGGCAGCCTTCAGTTCTTCAAAGCGGCGTCTCGCCCGCTCTGCGCTGCTGGCGGTGAGATAGACCTTTACTTTCGCTCCCGGCAGCACCACGGAACCGATGTCCCTGCCGTCCATGACGCAGTCGTTTTCCGCGGCCAGATTCTTCTGCAGCTGCAGAAGGTGCGCCCGCACTGCAGGCACGGCACTGGTGACGGATGCGGCCTTCCCGGTCTCCTCCTCCCGGAGGAAAGGGGTCACATTCTCCCCGTTGCAATACACCTGCTGGGATCCGTTCTCGTAGGCGATGGTGATATCGGCACCTGTGCAGGCTGCGGAAACGGCAGCCTCGTCATGAATGTCCACCCCGCTGCGAAGCAGGTACAGCGCCACGGCGCGGTACATGGAACCGGTGTCCACGTAGATGATGTTCAGGTCCTTTGCCACCATCTTGGCGATGGTGCTCTTGCCGGCGCCTGCCGGCCCGTCGATCGCGATATTCAACATATTCTTCTCCCAAATCCGTCATTTGCACCCGTGGTGCATTTTTATCAGCGGGCTGCATTTTTATAAAGCATTACTCCGCCGCTGCGCTCTTCCCCGCCAAAAAACCGGTGGACCAGGCAATCTGCAGATTGAACCCGCCGGTGTGGGCGTCCAGATCCAGCACCTCTCCCGCGGCGTAGAGACCCGCTACCTGCTTGCACTCCATGGTGGAAGGGGAAAATCCCTTCACCCCCAGGCCGCCCTGGGTGATGATGGCCTCCGCAAAAGGCCGCTTCCCCGTGATCTCCAGAGGAAAAGCCTTGAGAAGCGAAACCGCCTCCTCCCGCATGGCGCCCGTGATATCACAGGCTCTGCGCTCCTCAGAAAAGGACAGACGGGCGCAAAATACGGGGATCATCCCGGAGGGAAGGAGCCCTCCGCACACATTTTTCCATTGCTTTTTCGGCTGCTCCGCCAGATCCCGCAAGAGGCGCTTATCCAGCTCCTCAGGCGTCAGGGCAGGCTTTAAGTCGATGATACCCACAGCCTTCCCGGGCTTGTTGTAATAACAGCTGGCCGTCAGGACCAGGGGCCCGGAGATACCGAAATGGGTAAAGAGCATCTCTCCGAATCCATCATATCTTGTTTTGCCGTCCAATTCCAGCCGAAATCCCACGTTTTTCAGGGCAAGTCCCTGCATTTTCCTGCATTCGTCCCCCTTGCATTCCAGGGGCACCAGGGAGGGGACGGGTTCCGTCACCTGCAAGTCCAGTTTTTTTGCAAAAGCATAGCCGTCGCCGGTGGAGCCGGTGGAGGGATAGCTGCAGCCGCCGGTGGCCAGGATCACCGCATCCGCTGCAGGGGTGCTGCCATCCGAAAGGCGCAGACCTGTGACCCGTTTTTTCCCTTCCGGGTCTTCTTCTGTCAGAAGCTCCTTCACCTCCGTGTTTAAGCGGATCCTCACCCCATCGCGCTTCATGCGGCGCTGCAGGGCTGCCGTCACATCGGAGGATCTGTCGGAGACGGGGAAATATCTGGCCCCCCGCTCTTCTTTTAAGGGGCACCCTTCCTCCTCCAGGACCCGCTTCATGTCCTCGTTGGTAAAGGCGCGGAAGGCGCTGAAGAGGAACTTGGGATTGCTCACCACTTCCCCGAAAAAATCCTCCATGGGGGCGGCGTTGGTGACATTGCACCTGCCCTTCCCGGTGATGTAGAGCTTTTTCCCCAGCTTTTCGTTTTTCTCGACTAAGGTAACCTCTGCGCCCGCTTCTGACGCAGAAATGGCGGCCATCATTCCTGCCGGGCCGCCACCAATGATCCATATCTTTTTCATCTGCAAACCTCGCTTATGTCCCGGGGTCTTCTTCCTTTTTGCGGAGCGAGTAATCCAGCATGGGCTCGTCGTCCACAAAATTGATCTCGTCGTTCAGATACACCTGATAATTGTTCCAGACATCCTCCAGCATCTTCAGGTCATTCCGCACCGCGTCGGGAGCCTTCATGCACAGGGCCACCACCAGGGCGTTGATGACGGAAAGAGGCGCCACCAGGCTGTCCACGATGCTCACCATATCACTTCTGGCAAAGAGCATGCAGGACGCGTACATCGCCATGGGGGAATACTTGGTATCCGTGATGGCAATGACACCGGCCCGGCGGTCGTTTGCAAACTCCATGGCCTTCAGGGTGCGCATGGAGTACCGGGGAAAGCTGATGCCCACAAAACAGTCATTCTCGCCGATGCGGATCATCTGCTCAAAGGTCTCGGTCACGGAGGTGGTATTGACCAGGATCACGTTCTTGCGGAACATGTTCAGGTAAAAATGCAGGAAGGAAGCCAGTGGCTCGTTGCTGCGCAGGCCCATGATGTACACGGTATCCGCTTCCAGCAGCATATCCACCGCCATGTCAAAAGCGTCCGCATCCAGGTTCTCCATGGTATCCTGGATCTTCTCGATATCTGCCCGCAGCACGCTGGTCAGGACCTCGGAACGGCTGCGACGGCCGTATTTTTCCTCGATCTTCTGCATGCCGGAAAATTTGTTCTTCACGCAGTCGATGAGCGCCTGCTGGAATCCGGGATATCCCTTGTAGCCCAGCGCGGAAGCAAAACGCACCACTGTGGACTCACTCACATCCAGGGCTTCCCCCAGCTGTGCCGCCGTCATGAAAACGGCCTGCTCGTACTTGTCCACGATATATTCCGCGATCTTGCGCTGACTCTTGCTCATGGTGGGCATCTGCTCCCGGATGAGCCGGAGTACATCGTTATATTCGGTCATGCCTTCCTCCTGATGGCTCAAATTGCTCCGTTTCTTCGAAACTCTCGCAATTCCGTGAGCATTCGGAATCCGTAATGTTTTTTATTCTCTAACAAAGGATTCGTATGCCTTCACCAGAAGCTGCTCGGTCTCAGCATCCGTCAGGTCGTAATCTCCGGACAGGGTCATGCAGGCTGCACCGTGGATAAAGATCCACATGCGCATAAAGAGGCTTCCGGGCTCCTTGCAGCCCATATCCTTTGCCATGTTGATCTCGCGGACCACATTGCCTGCATCGCCGTTTAAGAGCTCATACATACTGATCCCGTTCTTTTTATCCTCCACAAAAAGGAGACGGAACAGATTCCGCTCCTGTCTTGCGAAAGCGATATATGCCATACCCAGATCGGAAAAGGGCGCGATGCCGCGCTTGGGAAATCCTGCGGAAAAACTTCTGAAATACTCGACAGCCCTGAGGTAAACCGCTCCCTGCAGTTCCTCCATATTCTTGTACACGCGGAAGATGGGCTGTGTGGAACAACCGGCCTTGAGGGCTACTTTTCTCGCTGTAACGGAAGCAAAGCCTTCCTCTCTGGTCATCTCAAACGCGGTGTCCGTGATATGGTCAATGGTGATGGTTTCTTTACGGGCCATGAGTACATTCTCCTCTCTCAAAACGGAAACGAATGTTATTTTACAAAAAGAGGATTAATAAAGTCAATAGCCTGCAAACCCGCTTGTATTCGTGAAACCTAGTGAATTCAAACGTTTCACGGGACGAA
>JAILAF010000027.1 GCA_024681775.1 Lachnospiraceae bacterium | reverse complement strand
ACAACTTTTCTTGCCATTTTGTTTTCCTCCAAATTCGTTACAAATGCGTGGTTTTTCGGTTCAAAAGAATGATTGTTATTATTTTGTCAAACCGACAATTCGATTGTAGCATAGGGCCTATTCGATTGCAATTCTTTTTTCTTATTAATCATCAGCCCATCAGACTGCGGAGGTAGATCACGCCGAAGATCACATGGGCCAGGAACAGGAGCCAGGCGCCGCTTAGGAGGACGCTGCGGAGGGACCCGGCATTTTCGCGTTCTGCGCTCTCCAGCTCCAGCAGCCGCAGGAGCGCCACCAGCCACCAGAGGAGCATGCCGCACATCATGGGCCAGAGGAAATCGCCATGGCTCAGCTTTACCCCGCTCTCCCCCAGGAGTGCCGCCTCCAGGAGACCGATGCCGTATCCGGTAAGGGCCAGACGTCCCATGGCATTTTTCACAAACCACCTGCCGGACAGGACACACATAAAAATAGGAAAAGCCATGCCGCAGAGGACGGACAGGAGGATATTATCGGAAAAGAGGCTCCAGACCTCCATCCAGCGGGTAACGGTGAATCCGCCGTCGGAGCCGTAGCTGCCGCCCCAGGCAAAATAGGCCAGGAACTGCAGCAGGATGTAGAGCAGGGCGGGCACCGCACTAAGGAGCATCCGCAGGCACTCCCCGAAATACGCCTTCCCGTCCTCCTTCCGGATGCATTTGACGATCCAGCGCGCCAGCATGGTAAAGGCCACCGCGGGCACGAACATTTCCGCAAAAACGGGCTTGGCCATTGCGGAGAAAAAGAGCAGCACCGAGAGCAGGATCCGGTATTTTTTCACGTTCCGCTCCACCGGGAAAAAGGTGCCTTCCTTTCCCTCCTCCGTCACGGCCCACAGGTCGGCCACCAGGGCAAAACAGAGCAGTGCAAAGGGGCGCACCGCCATGTGGGTGGGATTGTGCAGCGGATTCATGGAAAAGATGCCGTTAAAGCGCTCCCCCGCATCCCAGAAATCCACATAGATCCCCTGGGCCACGGAAAACCCAAAGGAGACGGCGGCAGCGGTCAGAGGGCCGATCCCAAGGCCCTTCTTTTCCGAGAAGCGCCGGATGAGATCATAGGTCACCAGGTACCCGAAAGAAGCGAAAAATCCGCTGACCAGGCCTGCGCCATTTTCCAGCGGGATGTGCAGGAAGCGGTACATGGCCAGCACCGGCAGGTGCCACAGCAGATAGGGGACTTCCTTGAAGCCCTCCCAGAAGCCGTCCTGCAAAAATCCCAGGATATACACATACACATGTCCGTTCATATCGGACAGCGGATTTTGCAGCTCCCGCATCACGATGCGATACATCAGCGCAAACAGGATGGCTGCGGGAAGCAGCATGATCAGTTTTTCATTTTCCTTCCGGTTCATATCCCCTCCCGGTACTTGCGATTTTCCGTCATTTTCTTCATAATGACTGTGATACCGATTGAAAAGGAGGCCCTCCTTGAAGAACCTCAAAAATTATCTGTGGCTTATCATAACGTTGGCGGCCCTGATCCTCTTTGTGGCCCTGCCGCTCCCGCAAGCGTCCCTGATCCTTCGGATCGGGTATGAGGAACCGGGGGAAGGCGCCACCGTGCTGTATTATGCGACCGATTTTTCGCCCGCACTCTCCGATGAACAGAAAGTCACCGGGATCATCTCTCCCGAGGAGCATTGCATCACTTTCCGCCTGGAGGGCTCCGTGGTAAGACACCTCACCGCTCTCCGGCTGGATTTCCCCCATGCGGAGCAGCTCATCGTCCTGAAGGATGTGCGGGCCAGCAGCCGGGGCACCATTCGGAAGACCTGGCTGGCCTGTGACTTCTTCGGGGAGGAACGGTGCAGGGATCTGCACAATGTCCACATCGACCGGGTCCCGGCCCAGGATGAAGCGGTCTTTTCCACCACGGCGGACGACCCTTACCTCTTCCTCTCGGAGGCCACCCTCAGTGAACTGCAAAAATGCGTATCCTCCGGGCGGGGCACCAGACTCTTTGTGGCGCTGCTGGTTCTGGCAGGAGTGCTGATCGCAAAATATCACAACCGATAGTCATTATATCAAAAAAGGTCTGCCATCGGCAGACCTTTTTCCTGTCTATCGTTTTGATCCGGTTTAATCCTCGGGCTCGATGAGTCCGTAGGTGTTGCCCTTTCTCTTGTAGACCACGTTCACCTTGTCGGTCTCCGCATTCATAAATACGAAGAAGCTGTGGCCCAGGAGCTCCATCTGCACACATGCATCCTCGGGATACATGGGCTTAATGTCGAATTTCTTGGAACGGACGATCTTGATCTCCTCCTCGTCCTCGTCGGCCTCATCGGGAAAGGCTGCGCTGAGGCCGCCGCTCTGGTGCTTATCCACCAGCTTGGTACGGTATTTCTTCAGCTGTCTCTCGATGATCTCCTCCACCAGATCAATGGAGACGTACATATCACTGCTCACCTGCTCAGAGCGGATGATGGTTCCCTTCACGGGGATCGTTACCTCGATCTTCTGCTGATTCTTCTCTACGCTCAGCGCCACATGCACTTCCGTATCAGGCGTAAAATACTTTTCCAGCTTACCGATCTTGTCCTCTACTGCACTCTTC
>JAILAF010000143.1 GCA_024681775.1 Lachnospiraceae bacterium | reverse complement strand
GAATCTCTGCCCTTCGCAGTAGGGAGCATATTGCATGATCTTTGCATATATTTTGTCATAATAATCTTTCTTGAGGAATGTTGTTTCAAACATCTGCGTCCAGTTATGCCAGTAGCCTTCCTGATCCTCGTTAAAGGTCTCGTGAACGAACTCTTCGAAAGTGGCAAATGGTGCTTGATTGTCTTCGTCGAACTCACCGTAACCGGTCAGAGAAGAAATATCCGTATCAGCAATCCTAAAGATCATATCGAAAAAGTCCTCATATCCTTTTTCAAACTCTTCCACGGAAAGTTCATTAGCACATCTTCCCTTGGGGCTCATCTCAATTTTGTCCCCTGTCAGATTCTTTATAAATATATCTCTGTTCATTTTTATCATCCTTTCGTATCTGCTTATTTCCTGTTACTTGTATCGGCGCCTTACAAAAAGAATGATAACAGCCACCCCGGCAGCTTCATATAGAAAGAACGGTTATAACAAAACTTTACTCACCGCTTTATTGCTATCGCAGTAAACTCCCCCGGGAGTTTCTCATTCTCCCATGAAGGATGTTCATCAAAACGCTCCAAAGTAAATCCGCTCCCGATGATAGAATTGATGATCTCGCTGATTGTGTACTTCCTGTAATGGCATTTAGGGATCTGTTTACGGATCTCCTCATCGTAAAATCTTGCGTGCGCCATCTCCCCTTCAAAGATATCTGTTGAGAAATAACTCATGGTTGGCTGCTGCAGCCCAAGTATATCGGAAATCTTCGTAAATGGATGGAAGTCACTGCAGATCATCTTTCCACCGGGTTTAAGCAATCCGTTCATAACATTCATAAAAGCATTTATATCGTGGAAATAATGAAGGATTCCACCCTCCATGAATACGACATCAAAGAAACCGGCGTACCGATCCATATCAATTTCCATGATGTCGCAGACTTCATATCCGATCTTCACACCCGCTGCTTCAGCGGTTTCCACCGCATATTTCCTGTTGGCTTCCGAGATATCAAACACGGTAACATCAGCTCCAAGCAATGCAAGCGGTATTGCTTTCTTGCCGCATGATCCGCATATGTTAGCCACCTTGACGCCTTCAAAAGAATCAAAGTAGTTTGCATACTGTTTTAGCATTTTCCTGGGGTTTTCTTTATCCTTTGATGCTCTTTCCTCCGGAGTCCCTGCAGTCCTTACCCAAAAGTCATATGCATCAAACTCCCAGGCTTTCTTATGTTGTAAACTGTAATCTTCCAAACCCATTATCCTCCCGCTTCTCCCATAGCCTTTTCCCCCGTGTCCACATGTCCGTTACACGCTTGGCTTTACGGTTTCCTACGAAAAGCCGGTCCTTTGTTCCACAGATGATTTGATTCCACCGGGTAATCCGAATGCAGGCAGCGGATCCACCCGTTTCTATTATTGGGGTTGTTTCGGAGTAAATCAAGATTTGTCTGCGCATTCATCAAGAATTTCAGCGGTTTCTCCTGATGCGATTTCCCCTGATGCAGTCTCTCCTGATGCGGTTTCCCCGCTCCGGGGAGGTGGGTGCTTGCTGAAAGCACGACCAAAAGCATCAAATTTTGCCAGATTGGGGAATTTTGATGCTCTCTCCCAGCTCCGGGGAGGTGGGCACTGGCTGAAGGTAGGGTAAAAAGCATCAAATTCTGTAGGATTGGGGATTTTTGATGCTCTCTCCCCGCTCCGGAGAGGTGGGCGCTGGCTGAAGGAACGACCAAAAGCATCAAATTCTGTAGGATTGGGGATTTTTGATGCCTTCTCCTCGCTCCGGGGAGGTGGGCGCTTGCTGAAGGCACAACCAAAAGCATCAAATTCTGTAGGATGGGGGATTTTTGATGCCTTCTCCTCCTTGTCCCGCTCGTAATCAAGTTGAGCAAGCCGGAAAGTGGGCCGGAAAGTGAGCCGGAAAGCGGGCTGGAAAGCAGGCCGCAGACAAACCATAAGACTTCAAAACAGATAGGATCAAAAGAAATGCTGCCCCTTTGCAAAAGGGGCAGCAGAAAAACGCATTGTAAAAGTGACACGCATGTCATTCGAGCTCCACCGTCCCGGGGGGCTTGCTCGTCAGGTCGTAGAAGACGCGGTTAACTCCGCGGACCTCGTTGACGATGCGGTTCATCACCGTCTGAAGCACATCCCAGGGGATCTGGGCGGCCTCGGCCGTCATGAAATCCAGCGTCTTAACGGCGCGGACCGCAACGGCGTAATCGTAGGTGCGCTCGTCTCCCATGACACCCACACTGCGCATATTGGTAAGGGCCGCGAAATACTGGTTGGGCATCCAGTCGGGATCCGCTCCTCCATGGGTCTTGCGGAACTCCGCGATGGCCTCGTCCACCTCCTGGCGGTAGATGGCGTCAGCGTCCTGGACCATCTTCACCTTCTCCTCGGTGACTTCACCGATGATGCGGATTCCCAGGCCGGGGCCGGGGAAGGGCTGACGGAATACCAGATACTCCGGGATCCCCAGTTCCAGTCCCACCTTGCGGACCTCATCCTTGAACAGGTTCCGCAGGGGCTCGATGATCTCCTTGAAATCCACATAATCCGGCAAGCCGCCTACATTGTGGTGGGACTTGATCACTGCGGACTCGCCGCCCAGACCGCTCTCCACCACATCGGGGTAGATGGTTCCCTGTACCAGGAAGTCCACGGCGCCGATCTTTTTCGCCTCTTCTTCGAAGACACGGATGAACTCTTCGCCGATGATCTTGCGCTTCTGCTCAGGCTCGGAGACACCTGCCAGCTTATCGTAGAACCGTTTCTGGGCATTGACGCGGATGAAGTGCAGTTTGTAGGGACCTTTGGGGCCGAAGACCGCTTCCACCTCATCTCCCTCATCCTTCCGCAGGAGACCGTGATCCACAAAGACGCAGGTCAGCTGCTCGCCGATGGCTTTGGACAACAGAACTGCCGCCACGGAGGAGTCCACGCCGCCGGCGAGGGCGCACAGCACCTTGCCCGTTCCGACCTTCTCGCGGATTGCCTTGATGTTCTCTTCCACGAAGGCATCCATTCTCCAGTCGCCGCTGCAGCCGCAGATGTTTCTCACAAAGTTCCGCAGCATCTTCGTTCCTTCGGGGGTGTGGAGCACCTCGGGGTGGAACTGGATCCCGTAGAGGCCGGCTTCCGCGTTCTCCGCTGCAGCAACAGGGCAATTATCCGTATGCGCGATGGAGGTAAAGCCCGGAGCCAGCCGGGAGATATAATCAAAATGGCTCATCCAGCAGGAGGTCGTCTCGGGAACATCCGCAAACAGCGGGCTGGAAGGATCCACGGTCAGTTCCGTCCTGCCGTACTCCCGGTTCGTGGCCCGTTCCACCTTGCCGCCCAGCACGTGTGTCATCAGCTGCGCACCGTAGCAAAGTCCCAGGACCGGGACTCCCATGGAAAACAGCTCGGGGGAGCAGGTGGCCGCATCCTCCTCATAGCAGCTGCTGGGGCCGCCCGTCAGGATGATCCCCTTGGGATGCAGCTCCCGGATCACATTCAGATCCGTCTTATAAGAATAAATCTCGCAATATACATTGCACTCGCGCACGCGGCGCGCTACCAGCTGGTTGTATTGTCCGCCGAAATCAATGACGACTACCAGTTCCTTGCTCATATCTACATTTCCTTTCCACCCGGGAACGATGCTCCGAAAATCAGTTTAGGAGCATTATAGCAAACCCCCGTTCATTTATCCATACGGAAAGAGGGTGTTCCCCTCATTTTTTTCTTCTTCACAGACTGCCGGGATCTCCCCTCCGGTCAAAGGATATCCGCTTCCTTTCACCCACTTTTTTCTTTCAAAAACCCCCGAAATCTGCTATGCTTTTCTCTACGGAGGAACGAAATGGGGATCATTGTTTATTACTCATTCTGTGCGGTATGCTCCCTTGTCCTGCTTTTTCTGATCCTGTTTCTGATCAAGCAGCACAATGCTCTGCACATTTTATTTTTTATCTTTGTCTGTGCGGCCAATTTCGGCTACCTTCTTCTGGCACTGTCCGCTTCCTTAAGCGAGGCACTGCTGGCCAATCAGATCACTTATCTGGGCAGCTTTTTGCCGATCCTGATCATCCTGGCCAACAGCGAATTCTGTAAGATAAAGCTGCCGAAACCGTTCGTGGTGTTGCTTTTGTCCCTCAATGCGGTGCAGCTGTTCCTGGTGCTCAGCATCCGCTACTCTCAGATCTACTACCGCTCCGCTTATCTGGGGAAGTATTACGGAGTCTCCTATCTGATCAAGGATTACGGTCCGGGACATACCTACTATCTGCTCCTGCTCCTGTCGGAGACCCTGTTTTCCGCCCTGGTGGTGCTCTATGCCATCCTGAAAAAGAAAAATGTGGCCTATGTCACGGTCTCCGTGCTGAGCGTCGGCTTTTTCGCCACCGTGATGGTCTTTTTCCTGGAGCGACACATTCAACTGGAGGTTGAGCTGGTCCCGGTCTCCTATATGCTGATCTCCATCCTGTACCTGATCATTTCCTATCGGGACCAGACCTATGACATCGGGACGGGAATCGCTTCGGTGTATGAGGAGCAGAAAAATTACGTCTGCATCTCTCTGGATCGAAAGCTCCGCCTCATGGATTACAACAAAAATGCGTCGCTGGTGTATCCCGAGGTGGACGCGGTCCACATTGACTCTGCCCAATACAACAAGGCCAGCAATTTCTACAGTGACATCATCCTGTGGGTGAGCCATATCAAAGACGGGGGCGACTCCGAACTGGAAAAGATCATCCCCGTGGGGGACCGTTTTTACAAGACCTCCATCCGCATCCGTCCCAGAAAGCTGGGCTATGTGGTGGAGATGATCGATGATACCGACTTCCAGAACAATCTGCAGCTGATGGTGCAGAACATGAAGGACCTGAAGGTGGCGGAGCAGACCGCCATGGAGGCCAGCCGGGCCAAGTCCCAGTTCCTGGCCAACATGTCCCACGAGATCCGGACTCCCATCAATGCCATCATGGGGATGAACGAGATGATCCTCCGGACCTCGGACGACACCCGGATCACGGAGTACGCCGGCTATATCGAGGAGGCCACCGGTTCCCTTATGTCCCTCATCAATGACATCCTGGATTTTTCCAAGATCGAAGCCGGAAAGATGGAGATCGTGGAGACCCAGTACCGTCTCAGTGCCATGATCCGTTCCGTGGTCCAGATGATGTCCCCCAGAGCCCAGGCAAAGGATCTGACCTTCCGCACCACCGTTTCTCCCTCTCTGCCGGATAAGCTCTTCGGCGACGAGAACCGGATCAAGCAGATCCTTATCAACATTCTGTCCAATGCCGTCAAATACACCCGCAAAGGGTATATCCACTTTGCGGTGGACGGAGAGATAGCCGAGGAAAACACAGTCACACTGCGCTTTTCCGTTACCGACACGGGGATTGGCATCCGGGACGAGGATATCGGAAAGCTCTTCGACACCTTTGAGCGTCTGGACAGCCGCAACAACCGCAATATCGAAGGTACCGGGCTGGGGCTGGCCATCACCAAGCGCATCGTGGACAAGATGGAAGGCACCCTGACCGTGGATACGGAATACGGCAAGGGGAGTACCTTTACCGTGACCCTGGAGCAGCGCATCACCGGTGTAGGCAATGTGGGTGACTGGCAGCAGACAGATCCCCGGGAGCACCGCTCCAGGGAGCGCGTCACCATCCAGGCGCCGGATATGCGGATCCTGGTGGTGGATGACAACCGCATGAATCTGAAGGTCATCGAGAAGCTCCTCTCGGACTCTCAGCTGACCCTGGATATGGCCGTCAGCGGGCAGGAGGCCATCAGCAAAGCCATCGCCACGGATTACCACCTGGTGCTCATGGACCACTACATGCCTGATCTGGACGGACTCTCCGCAATGCAACAGATCCGCAAGCTCAATCCCGCCTACGAGAGTATTCCCTTCGTAGCGCTCACGGCAAATGCCATCAGCGGCTCCGAGGAATTCTACAAAAATCACGGCTTCTCCGACTACCTGAGCAAGCCCGTGATCTACAACGACCTGATCGAAGTGATCTCAAAATACATCCCCTGATGGGGGACCACAAAAGAATCAGGAGCAAAAAACTGCCGGATTCCGGGCATTTTCCCGGGCCGGCAGTCCGCATCTGCGATCCTGTTTTGGGGAGGATCGGGCTATAGTGGCACGCGCCTGTGCAGGCTCAGTTTCCAAAATCTGCGAAAGATAAAGGCTTTCTAAACTTTCTAAAACTTCGCGTTTTTTTAAATTTCCCCTTGCATTCCTGTTTTCCCCGTGCTATTGTGAGGATAAGAAAGTGGCTTAATGGCTGAAAGTGTACACTTTTAGCCGGATCAACCGACGAACGGATTTCGTCGCATATGCTTGCCGGCACGGCAGTCACACTGATTTCAGGGAAGAAAGGAGGGCGTGACGATGAGTGCGATTCGCGATACCATTCTCAATAGTTATTTCGAAGCGTATGTTGCTCCGAAGACTACTCGGCATGACTCGCATAAAAAAAGCGAGCTTCGCAACACTTACAATTCCATCGTAAAGATGAATAAAGAAGCGCCCTGGTATCTCCCTGTAACGAGTAAGGATACCCAGAGCTTTGCTGTGCATCTGAAAGAGGGTGCTCGGGAGCTTCGCTCTTCCATCGCCGAGCTGGGCGGTCTGGAAGCGGGCGGTGTTTTCGATAAGAAGCACGCCTCCTCCTCCGACGAGTCCATCGCCAGTGCCATCTACATCGGCGACGAGGCCAGCAGCGATCAGGTTCCCACCTTTTATCTGGGCGTACAGCAGCTGGCCGGACCGCAGGAGAACATCGGCCGGTTCCTGGCGGACGCTCCCGTAGCCCTGGCGGAGGACACCTACTCCTTTGACGTGAACGTCTCGGATATGAACTATGAGTTCCAGTTCCATATCTCCGAGGGCGATACCAACCGGGATGTCCAGAATCGTCTGGCGCGCCTGGTCAATAATTCCAGCATCGGCCTGAAAGCGGATGTAATGGAGCAGAACGGACGGACGGCGCTACACATCGTCTCCGAAAGCACCGGATTGCCTGCAGGCAAGGATGCACAGTTCTCCATCACCGACGACCGCACCAGCAAGACCTCCGGTTCCGTGGCTTACTTCGGACTCGATCAGGTCTCCTCTCCCGCCACCAACGCCCTCTTCACCATCAACGGTGAAGATCGCAGCGCCTCCTCGAATCACTTCACGGTGGGTAAGATGTACGAACTGACCCTGAACGGTGTCAGCGAGGAAGGCAAGGATATCACCATCGGCCTGAAAACGGATACCGAGTCCGTGGCCGAGAATGTTTCCTCCCTCATCGGCGGATACAATGAGTTCCTTCGTTCCGTGAACTCCTATCTGGATACCCAGACCAAGAGCAAGCAGCTGGCAGGTGAGCTCAGCAGCATCGTTTCCATCTACGGAGATGAGCTCTCCAAGCTGGGCATCGGCGTCGGGGAGGACGGCATGCTGAAGGTGGACGAGGCAAAGCTGAAGGAGGTGGCCGATTCCTCCGAAGATCTGTCCGCAACCTTCCGTACCCTGAAGGATTTCTCCGGATCCCTGGTCCGCAAGACCGATCAGGTAGCCCTGAATCCCATGGAGTATGTGCAGCGCACCATCGTGGCATACAAAAACCCGGGGCATAATTTCGCGGCACCTTACGCAGCAAGTGCCTACACCGGAATGATGTTCAATTACTACTGCTAAAAACCCGAACCGTTCTATCCGGATTCAGAAGAACAGCTCGGGTTTTTTGTTGCATTTTTTTCGTTTTGTTTTCTCTATGACAGTTCTTCGTCCGCCCGGTTCAGGGCAGCCAGGATCACCTTGTCCATGTCGTAGTAGCGGTATTCTCCCAATCTCCCGCCAAAGATCACATTCTTCTCTGCCTCCGCCAGCGCGCGGTACTGCTGATACAGGGCATCGTTTTTCTCGTTGTTCACGGGATAATATGGTTCGTCACCTGGCTTCCAGGCGGCGGGGTACTCTCTGGTGATCACCGTATCCGGCTGGGTGCCGAACTCGAAATGCTTGTGCTCGATGATACGGGTGTAGGGAACGTCCGCAGAGGTATAGTTCACCGCCGCATTTCCCTGGAAATTGTCGCATCCCTCCAAGGTCTCCTCCTCGAAACGCAGGGACCGGTACTCCAAGGCTCCCAGCCGGTAGCCGAAATACTCATCAATGGCACCGGTATAGAGGACTTTGTCGAAGGTGTCCGGCTCTGCCGCTGAAGCGTTGGCTTCCAGGTAGTCCCGGTAGGTCAGGTTCAGCCGTACCTCGGCTCCCTGCAGCAGACGCTCCACCATGGCGGTGTAACCGCCTACGGGAATGCCCTGGTGGGTATCGTTGAAATAGTTGTTGTCATAGGTAAAGCGCACGGGCAGTCTGCGGATGATGAAGGCGGGCAGCTCGGTGCAGGGACGGCCCCACTGCTTCTGGGTATACCCCTTGATCAGCTTCTCATAGATGTCCCTTCCCACCAGGCGGATGGCCTGTTCCTCCAGGTTCCGAGGTTCTCCGGTTCCCGCCTCGCTCCGCTGGCGCTCGATGATCTCCCGGGCTTCCTGCGGCGTCCGGATCCCCCACATTTTGCTGAAGGTATTCATGTTGAAGGGCAGATTGTAGAGCTCATCGTTCCAGATGGCTACCGGAGAATTCACAAACCGGTTGAAGGTGGCAAAACGGTTCACATAGGCCCAGACCCGCTCATCGCTGGTATGGAAAATATGGGCACCGTATTTGTGCACCCAGATGTCATTCTGCAGCTGCGTGTGAACATTTCCCGCGATATGGGAGCGCCGGTCGATGACCAGGACACGCTTGCCCTTCGCCATTGCTTCATGGGCAAAAACCGCGCCGTACAGTCCGGCTCCCACGATCAGATAATCGTAATGCATGCTCTCTCCTTTTCAAAATCACCCCCTGCAGCCAAAGGTACAGAGGGTGATGAAGGGGCTATGGATACAGATCTTACAGGTACTTCTTCAGGACTTCTGCCTTATCGGTGTGCTCCCAGGGAAGATCCACATCCGTGCGTCCGAAGTGGCCATACGCTGCAGTTGCCTTGTAAATAGGGCGGCGCAGATCCAGCATCTTGATGATGCCTGCAGGGCGCAGATCGAAGTTCTCGCGGATGATCTCCACCAGCTTCTCATCAGAGATTTTGCCGGTGCCGAAGGTATCTACCATGACGGAGGTGGGCTGTGCCACACCGATGGCGTAGGACAACTGAATCTCACACTTGTCGGCGATGCCTGCTGCTACGATGTTCTTGGCCACATATCTGGCTGCATATGCAGCGCTGCGATCCACCTTGGTGCAGTCCTTACCGGAGAATGCGCCGCCGCCGTGACGGGCGTATCCGCCGTAGGTGTCGACGATGATCTTACGGCCGGTGAGGCCTGCATCGCCGTTGGGGCCGCCGATAACAAATCTTCCGGTGGGATTGATGAAGAACTTGGTATTCGCGTCAATGAGCTCAGCGGGCAGAACGGCGTCGAAGACATACTTCTTGATGTCTGCGTGGATCTGCTCCTGGGTCACCTTGTCGTCATGCTGGGTGGAAAGCACCACTGCCTCCAGACGGATGGGCTTGCCTGCCTCGTCATACTCTACGGAAACCTGGCTCTTGCCGTCCGCTCTCAGATAGGGAAGGGTGCCGTTCTTACGGACCTCGGTGAGCTTCCGGGTGAGCTTATGTGCCAGACTGATGGGATAGGGCATCAGCTCGGGGGTCTCGTTGGTCGCATAACCGAACATCATACCCTGGTCGCCTGCACCGATGGCCTCCAGCTGCTCATCGCTCATCTGGTTCTCCCTGGCCTCCAGTGCCTTGTCCACGCCCTGTGCAATGTCGGGGGACTGCTTATCCATCGCCACCATGACAGCGCAGGTATTGCCGTCGAAGCCCTTCTCGGAGGAATCATAGCCGATGTCCACAATGGTCTGGCGGACGATGGCGGGGATGTCCACACTGGCCTTGGAGCTGATCTCGCCGGTCAGCAACACAAAGCCGGTGCAGGTAGCGGTCTCGCAGGCAACGCGGCTGCCGGGATCCTGTGCCACATAGGCATCCAGGATGGCATCGGAAATAGCATCGCAGATTTTGTCGGGATGTCCTTCCGTAACCGATTCAGAAGTAAATAATCTTTTTTCCATAAGTAGTGTCCTTTCCCCCTTGCGGGATGCGTCTCTCCGAGCCTTTGATGAATTTCGTTTTCCGATAAAAAAGTCCGCTTTAAGCGGACTTGAAAAGTATCATCAAATCCTCTTATTGTTCGAAAAAATCGCTCAGGTGGGCACCTTCCTCTGTAGGGGGTTGCCGTGGCTTCATCGATCCTATGTATCTCCACCAACTCTGAATAAGAGAGACTATTCTATTGTTACGCATACAATACTAAATCCCGAGGGGATTGTCAACTTGATAAAGCAGGAGATTTTATCATTAGATACTCACACAGTCCCGGGCTCCGTGATCTGTGATCCCCTCATATCAGACCAAATCGGGGATCACAGATCACGGAGCCCTTTGGATGCCACCTCTTGCAAGAGATCTCCATTCGTTTGCAAACAGGATGCCGCGCTTCAAAAACTGTAGGGGCCGATTTAGCAAATGAGGCAACTGCAGTTTTTGAAATGTGGCATCCGTAAGCGGAGCAGGGATCACAGATCACGGATCCTTTCGGTTGCTTTGTTCCGGGTAATTCGTCCGGCTGCACACAGGCTGCAGGGCGGCAAAAACCACAGGGGCCGATTTGGTCTAGAATGAAGTCACTGCGGTATTTTGCAGCTCTGCAGCCGTGAGACCTACGGAAGCAGAGAACTGAAAAAAAGAGTGCCTCCTCGGCACTCTTTTGCAATATTCGGTGTGGCAGCCCTCAGCCCGTCAGGATGTGGAAATGCGAATAATCCTGCTCCTGATCCAGCAGATGGATCTGGGCACCCAAGCCCTGGAGCTTCAGATGGAAATCCTCATATCCGCGCTGGATGTAATGGATGTTGTCCAGACGGCTCTCGCCCTCTGCGGCCAATGCAGCCAGCACCAGCGCAGCTCCTGCCCGCAGGTCGGGAGCGGAGATCCCGGCGCCGGTATAGCGGGACGCACCGTCGATGATGGCGGAATTCCCTTCCACCTTGATATTCGCACCCATGCGGGTGAGCTCATCCACATATTTGAAGCGATTCTCGAAAATGCTCTCGGTCACGATGCTGGTGCCGGAAGCCAGTCCCAGAGCCACAGTGATCTGCGGCTGCATATCCGTGGGGAATCCGGGATAAGGTAAGGTCTTCACATTGGTGTGGCGCAATCCGCGGGAACATACCACGCGAACCGCATCGTCACTCTCCTGCAGCTCACAGCCCAGCTCCAGGAGCTTCGCCGTGATGGACTCCAAATGCTTGGGGATCACGTTCTTCACCGTGACATCGCCTCTGGTCACTGCTGCGGCAAACATAAAGGTACCCGCCTCGATCTGGTCGGGAATGATGGTATAGTCGGACCCGTGGAGGGAAGGGACTCCCTTGATACGGATCACATCGGTTCCGGCACCCTTGATGTTGGCTCCCATAGAGTTCAGGAAGTTGGCCAGATCGACCACGTGGGGCTCCTTGGCCGCATTCTCGATGATGGTCTTGCCCTCGGCCATCGCTGCCACCATCATCACATTGATGGTCGCACCCACGGAAACCACGTCCATGTAGATGTGGCTGCCCACCAGGCGTTCCGCTCTGGTGCGGATCATTCCATGCTCCACCACGACCTCTGCGCCCAGTGCGCGGAAGCCCTTGATGTGCTGGTCGATGGCACGGCATCCGATGTCGCATCCGCCGGGAAGCGTCACCTCTGCGTGCTTGTATTTGCCCAAAAGCGCGCCGATGAGATAATAAGACGCGCGGATCTTCTTAACGTTCTCGTTATCCACCACCACATCGGAGATGTTAGCGGCATTGATCGTGATACGATGACGATCGTCCCGGTGCACCAGGGCACCGATGCTCTCGATCGCTCCCAGCAGAACATTGACATCCCGGACATCGGGAATATTGTCAATGTGAACTGTTTCATCGGTCATAACGGCAGCTGCCAGAATGGGAAGCGCAGCGTTCTTAGCGCCTCCGATTTCGACCTCTCCCACCAGGGAGTTGCCGCCCTTGATCACATACTGTTCCATTCTATTGTCACCTCTTGCAAGGCCTTCTCTTCATCTTACTGCTGCAGCAAAAGCCGCCCTTTTACAGGCAGATCCACCCCAAATGACTGCAGACACACAAGATACTTATACCACAGATCCCCCCTTTTGTCCACCTGCCCGGGGTCCGGGAAGGGACATCAAGTGGGAAAAAGCGCGTATTTTGGGGATCCGGAGAGTCTTACTCCTCGCCCCGGAAGGCAATCTGAGCGAAATTGTAAAGGCCGGGATACCAGACGTTAAAGTCATGGCCCCCCTTCACATCCATCCACATGTAGTTTTCGCCATCCACGAAGCGGTCGCAGACATCGGGCAGATCTTTTGCTGCCGCCGCTGCGCTCTGGTAGGCCACATTGTCCTCGGTACCGCAGATATTGTACAGGAACCGGATCTCATAAGGCTCCTCTTCCGACAGCTTCTGAGCGATGGTCGCTGCGGGATAAGAGGTCGGTGCCGCGGAAAAGGCACCGAACCAGCTGAAGATATCCAGGCACTCACACAGGCCGATGTTGAGGGTCTGCATGCCTCCCATGGAGAGGCCGGCCATGGCGTAATGGTCCCTGGCTTCGGCAAAGTCCTGCGCATTTTTCCCGTAGGTCGCATAGTTAGCATTGATGTAAGGGATCAGATCGTTCCGAAGCTCCTGTCCGAAGAGATAGAAAGCGTTATAGTCGGAATTCTTGTCCGCGTAGGCCGCGGAAGATCTGCCGTTGGGCGTCACCAGGATAAAGGGATCCACATCCCCGTTAGCGATCAGATTGTCCACAATGCACTTCGTCCTGGAGGCGGCGCCTTCGCCCAGCCCCCACTCGTCGATGTCACCGCCGATCCCGTGGCAGAGGATCATCACGTTGTACTGCCCCGCGGGATCGTAATCGTGAGGCAGATAGATATAGGCTTCCTTGGTAATGGCGCTGCCGTCGCCGAAATAGTCCTTCGTTTCGTAGGAGAATTCCTCCACGGTGCCGCCTTCCATGCAGATGTTCAGGTATCTGCCGGGCACCAGGGCGCTGATCTCCGCCGGCTCCGTGGTCTCCTGAAGGATGGCGTCTTCTATGGCATCCCGGGCTCCCTGTTCTTCCACTGTCTGATCCTCCTGCTCTGCATTCTCCGCAACACCCGTGGCATCCTCCGCAGGCTCCGGGGGTGCGGTTTCTTCGATCACCGGTTCCTCCGGGGTCGCCGCAACCGCCTCAGCCGCCTCCGTCGCAGGCGCTTCGGGCGCTCCACTTTCCCTGCCGCAGGCAGTCAGCCCAATCGCCAGCCCCGCGCAAAGCACGCAGCAAAGCATTTTATTTTTCCACTGATCCGTTTTTCTCATGTCTTCTCCTTATGGGTCCGTTTCGGACAGCTCTATTAGCATAAAGCGTTTTCCCTGTTTTGACTATTGTATCTTTGTGCCGAAAATAACGCAAATTTCATGCGGAATATGCACCGATTGCATAATACTGGCTTTTCCTGTCTTCTTTATGGTAAAATGTCTGCAGATTTCCGTTCAAAAGGAGAAACAAATGATCCGTTTACTGTTTGCAGCCATTTACCTGATCCTCTTCCTGGTGCTGACCATTCCCCTGATGCTCATCACCTGGCTCATCGGCCGCTTCCATCCTCACGCAGGGGATGTGAGCAGCCTTGCCATCGTCAACTGGGGTTTCCGCTGTCTCTGGGTCATCTGCGGCATCCGCCCCACTGTTATCGGCGCGGAGCGGGTCCCCACGGACACCAGCGTCCTGTACGCCGCCAATCACCGCAGCATTTTTGACATCGTGGTAACCTATCCCCTGGTGAACCGCCCCACGGGCTTTATCGCAAAAAAAGAGATGCTGAAGGCACCTCTTCTCAATATCTGGATGATGCTGCTCCACTGCCTCTTTCTGGACAGGAAGAATCCCAGAGCGGGGCTGAACGTGATCCTGAAAGCCATCGAGCTGGAACAGAAGGGCATTTCCGTCTTCGTCTTCCCGGAAGGCACCCGGAACAAAGATCACGAGAGCACGGAGCTCCTGCCCATGCACAACGGCAGCTTTAAGATCGCCACCAAGACCGGTGTTCCCATCATCCCCGTCACCATCTGCGGCACGAAAAACATCATGTCCGGCAAGGTTCCGGGGATTCGGAAGTCCAAGATCGTGGTGGAATTCGGCGAGCCCATCTATGTGGGAGAGCTCAGCAAGGAAGAGGCGAAAAACGTCAGTGACATGCTGGCAGCGCGCATCACCGAGACCTATGTCCGAAACCTGCCCATGACCTGAGGCGCGTATCACAAGGTCCCGTTTGCCTCGAGGCGTGCCATCCAGGCATCCAGCAGCAGGTAATGCACCGCGTCGCTGCCGCCGTCATCGTATGAGACGGACTGCAGGTTCCTGCCCCGCAGGTAATGCAGGAGATTTTCCAGCATTTCGTTATATTCATATCCATCCAATACACGGTTCGCACAGAGGATCTGCATGGCATCCGGCAGAAGCTCTGTGGGGCCGTCATTTTTTGCCAGAACGGGATGCATCAGTTCCCGGGAACGGTTCCCCAGTTCCTCTCCCCGCTCCAGCAGGGTGGTCATCAGATAACTGCACAGGTCCCGGTCCACCGCCTGTCTGGTGGACATGTAGGTCAGGGTGCCGAAGAGATAATCCTCCTGGTCCAGAAAGCCGCTCTGTCCCCGCAGAAGGCTGCCGACAGTGATGATCTCCTCCCCATAACCGGCTGCGCCGGAGGCCCGGTAGAGCTCCGTCAGGGCCCGGAAGGAGGCGCTGCTCTGCTGCATGGTACCCGCGGCCTGGGAGTACATGGAGGAAGCCTTCTGAAGGCATTCTGTGGCCAGGCTCACGTCCTTTCCCTGGTAGAGATAGCTGAATTTCGACAGGACCGCCACGTAGCGGGTCGCCTGTTCGTCACTGATGCTGTCGTAATCCACTCCCACGATCCACTGCATTGCCGCCGTCAGCACATCCGCGGTGCCGTCTCCGTCCCCGTCGGAAAAGACCTCGGGGCACAGCTCATAGGCCTGCAGCAGATCCAGCACCTGCTCCGGACTCGCCACCAGGTCATCGCACAGGGCAATGGCCGCGCTCTCCTCCTCCAACAGGAGCCTGCGGTATCTCCCGGGTGCAATGACAAAGGGGTAGCTGCTCCCCACGATGGGGCAGAGGATGCGATAGGTCCCCTCCGTATCCACGATGGAAAAATCAGCGGTCCCCGCCAGAAGCGAGGATCCATCCGCCGAATGATCCGGCTGGATCGTACCTTCGAAGACCACCTCTCCCGTCTCGTCGTTTACCAGCGCAAAAGTAGCCGGCAGTTCATCCTTCGACTTGATATATGCGATCTTCTCCGCGCCGGAGCTGTATCCTTGCAGATCCACCAGTACCCCGGGATCCTGATAGGGAATATCGTAGTTCAGGATCGCCACTTCCTCCATGGAAGGCACGTACTGGCCGATGGCAGGGGCTTCCATGGACGGTGTGCCGCTCCCTTCTCCCACCAGGTCCGCGAATGCGTCGGAGAGCACATCGGTCCCACACCCCGAAAGACACAGGGCGCAGGCAGCCAGGATCCCGTATGCACTTTTCCAAAGCCCGGAGCTGATCTTCATGGTGCGACTGTTTGCTTCCTTTCTCCTCCGGCTGTTCACCGGAGAAAATGCAACAAAACCATCATACCTTTTCCCCGCACGGAATTCAATTCCGACAGGAAAACAAAAATGCGGACCGGCGCCCGCTCATTGCCCTGACCTGATCGCAGTGCGGGCGGCGTGGCAAAAAGAGGCGGCAGGCTCCTCACAGGCCGCCTGCCGCCATTTCGTCTGCCTTATGCGTATTTTACCAGATCCACATGCTGGAGCGTTCCCGCACCGCCGTTTTCATAGAGAAAAACACCGGTGGAGCGGATGAAGGCGTTGTCATCGTTCTTCTCATCCTTCAGCGCAAATTCCGTGCCTACCTTGTTCACGCACAGCGCTCCTACGCCCGCCTGGGAAAGGCTATAGAGAATGTCCTTTCCGTTCTCATCCCTGGTCCAGACTTTCAGGCGGTCCCAGATCTCATCGTTCTCGTCGATCCAGCCGTTGCGGTCCAGGTCGTAGGCCGCCAGATCCGCGAAGCCGTCACCGCTTGCAGTACCGAAAAGCTCGCTGCCGTCATGAATGACCCCATCGCCGTTCTTGTCCAGCGCCAGGAACCCGCTGCCGGCCCCCAGAGAACTGATCTGATCCTTCTGTCCGTCGCAGTCCAGATCGAAGTAGAAGGTCTGATCCGACACAGATGTCACATTGCCATCCAGGTTGATCACCAGCGGATCGATGCACTGTGTCACGCTAAAGCCCAGATCCCGCTTCGCATATTCGGAGAATTCCCTGCTCATGGTGACATTCACGTTAAAGCTGATCTCCCGCCCGTCGGCGCAGCGCACCGTTCCGGTGGTAGCAAAGGATGTTTCCTCGTGCTCATAGTGCTCCACGGTTTCCGTAAGGTACAGGGTCTGCACGTTCGGAGATGAGATCTCCGCGCTTTCCTGCTGTGCGGGAGCAGCGCTCCCCTCGCAGGAGATCCCCCAGCTTTCCAGAAAAGCGTCCCAACGCTTTCTGTGCTGTTCAAAGAGCTGTTCAAAGATCTCTTTGATGGTGAGCTGGCGAATGTTTTCCGCGGTGGTCTCCTCGTCGCTGCGGAGGTGATAATTGCTGCGGACACTCTGCATATGCTCGATCCAGTTCTGCAGTGCGTTTTTGCCGCTCTCCGCGCCCTTCAGAAGGTCTCCCTCCTTACCGGATGCATCCTCCGAGCCCTGTTCCGTGAGGCCCCCCTGGGTTGTGGCGCCCGCATATTCCGTTAATTCAAAGCGCCTGGTGGTGATTTCAGAAGTGTAATAACTTCTGGCGGACTCCATTCCTAAAGTACAGGAATCAATTTTCAATCTGTCCCTTTCTCCTTCCCCACAGGTCCTTCTGTGTCAGTTTTGCCTTCCATGGTTTCGGATTTCGCAAATTGAAAAAGAGAGCACGTCGGCCGCTCGGCTCTCGTACTCTCTATATCGGATCATTATACGCTTTTCTTAATCCTCATCCGGACGGGGAATTCCCGGAAAGCGGATGATGTTGCCCGCTTCCGGGCGTCTCGCCATGGCTCCTTCCTGGCCGTTCTCGATGCGCTTTTTGGCCAGTTCCATCTCCTGCTGCATGACAGCCAGTGCCATCTGCTTGGAGACGACGATATTCTCGTTAAAAGGATTGATCACCACACCGCTGCAGGGATTTTCATTTCCTGCGGGATCCCTGGTCACCAGCATCCGGAAAAACTCCCGGATATTGATGCTCATATGGTACTCCCGGAATTCCTCGGGGGTGGGGGCAGTGACATCTCCGTCATTTTTCTTCATGCTGGCTTCGTCGGTGTAGGCAACGAAAAACTTCTTGCCGTCTGCGGCAGTCAGCATGGGGAACTGGATCTGGGCCTTCTCCGGCACCGAGAGCGTCCCGTCCTCATTCCGGATAGGATCCGGGAAGATCCTGGCGGGCGCCAGGAGCGTTGCGGCCAGGAGCTCCGTCGTCAACAATTTCTGGTTCTCCGGCGTATTCTCCGCCTTCAAAAGCTGCATGGCACCCACCAGCATGGGATTGCTCGCACTTTCATTGATTCTCATTGCATTCCTCCAATGCCGGTATCAGCTTACGCTGTTGTAATTGATCAGGCATCCCTTCAGGATGATCTGACGCTCCTCGTCCGTGAGCTCACCCAGAGTCAGGGTGAAGGGAACGAGGGTCCCGGACGCAGTATCCACGCGGTATGCGCTGATGGTGTCTGCCTTCTCCTCCACTGCCTTGCGGATGCCGGGCAGGAAGAGGTAGTCCAGGTTGGCAAAGGGCAGATCTCCCGCAGGGATCAGGAAGGGAAGCATGCCCCAGTTGATCAGGTTGGAACGGTAGCGCTTTGTAGCGTACTCGTTGGCGATGTTCGCCCAGCCGCCCAGCACCTTCTGGCAGGA
>JAILAF010000111.1 GCA_024681775.1 Lachnospiraceae bacterium | reverse complement strand
AAGGCTCATCGCGCCGCTTGTGATCTGGCCTTCCCAAGCGCATCCCGGCTCGGGATTTCTGCCAAGAAACGCGTTGTAGACACCTAGAACCATGTTATGAGTTTCTTGCGGGTCCACTTTCCTCGGATCTGCCGGTTCGGGTTCCTGCTCCGTAGCACTCTGCACCAGGGCATATACTACGAAATGCTCGGAATCGGTGTTGCGGGAGAAGAGATCCGTGGTCAGCTCGATGCTGATGCTGCCGTCGTCATCAATGGTAACTTCTCCGGAATTGTAAATGTTCAAAGCGGTGTCTGCTGCGCCCACGGTGTGGGAAGCCAGCCTAGCGGCCTGTGCGGGCCGGAGATTCGCGGTTGCGCTTTCCAGCACGTCGCTGGTCTCGCTGGTGAAGCACAGGAGCTGCAGATCGGTAGCGGTAGCCAGATCCTCATCGGTGAGGTTCAGCTGCACCGTTGCGCTGGTGTCCTCCAGAGGATTTGCCCATACATCTTCGCTTCTGTCGCTTCTGCCGGTTCCCCGGAAGAAGACCTGATCCAGTGCCAGATCCAGGAAGGATGCGGTTGCGGGATCTACGCTGAGATCCTCAAAGGTACCCACAATATCACCTGTCAGTTCGTCGTTAGCGTCAAAGGTCACATCCAGTCTGGCGGATCCGGAATCCAGAGTGCCTTCGGGAAGAGCGACGGAGGCACCATTGAAAACGACCGGGTCATCTTCGTTTGCAGCAGGGATCACGGCTTCGTCTTCCTGCGAGGAAACATCTGCGCCGATATGGAAATTGCCTTTTCCTACTTTGAAAGAGAAGACGGAGACCACATCATCTTCCGTATTCACTTCGTCGGCGTTGAGGTGGAAGGATTTTACCTGATAACCGGGGTCGGGAACGATGGCCATGGTGACCCAGGAGCCTTCCGGTACCAACATCTCGCTGCAGGGCACTTCTATCTGGCTGGCTGCTCTGCTCGGGCGATCCAGCTGATAGTCGACGTAAGAGGGATAGGTATCCGGACTTTCCGTGGTGCCTTCAGGGACATCGAAATGCTTCATGCCGTCAGCTTCAAAATCCCAGTCCGGATCTCCATCATCGAAATCGATGGCCAGGAGGGTCAGTGTGGAATGTCCGATGTAGAGGTCGTTGGGTTCTTCGCCATCGGGAGAAAAATAATCATCATTGGACCAGAGGAAATTGCCGACGAAGCATTCCTCGTTGGGAGCGAGGGCCAGAGCAATTTGGTAGGTCTCAGTATTAGATACGGGCACTCCGGTGATCGTGAAGTGAACATCCTGGTCCTCATAGTGGTTCAGGTAGGAGTAGCGATCCCGGAAGAAGTTGGTATCGGGAGTCTGATCGCCATTCGTATCCACCATCAGCTGCGCAGTGTAGTCCTGTCCGTTGATGGAGAGGGCATAGACCTGATCGTCCCAGTGGATGTAGAAGTCAAAATCCACCGTGGTAGCATTGTCTTCCCGATCGTAGGGGAGATTCTGTTGACGCAGTGCATCCATTTCGTTGTCAGAAAGATCGCAACCTCTTTCGAAGTCATATCTGGCATTCTGGCTGCGCTGTCCGCCATTGATGGAAACCTGTGCCTTTACACAGGATTCACCATAGGATACTTCGATGGGCGTGTCATCATGGGAAAGAGCGGGAATGCCGGTCCAGAGTTCTGCGACCCGCTGCGTATCATCCGTATAGGTGCCGCCGCTCAGGATAATGGTGGCATTGTGGTTTCCACCACCACCACCGCCACCGCCGCCACCGCCGCCGTTATCGGCGCGGAATTCGACGTGAATGAGGGAGACGGAGGTGATAGGATCAGTTGAATCCGTTCCGATCAGTGCCCCCAGGGTACTGATTTCCAATCCGTCACCGGAAACCAGAGCATCCCGAATGGCGTCTGACATCCGATTCGTGTGCTCGCCGTTTACTTCCAGCTCAGTCCCCGCCAGATCCGCTCTATGGTTCTGGGTGGCTTCCACCTTCAGACGCAGGTGGTCTCCCTGCGCGATATAGAGCGCTATTGCTTCCGCAGTGTCTGATGTAACGCTCTCCCAATTGGTGCCGTCCACGGAATATTTTACGCTTCCCTGTGCGGAATCGTAACCTTGCCGGAAGGACACGGACAGAGTCATGTTTGCAGCAACCGCTCCGGCGGTGAGAGGGGACAGCCCCACACATCCCGCTACCAGAGACAGGCTGAGCAGTGATGAGAGTAATTTTCTCCAAAAACGCTTCATACAGTTCCTCCTGATCTATGTATTTCGTTTCCGGGAGCACGGCCAGCCGGAAGGATTAGATGGATCAGCTCCCGCAGACGTTTTCATCATAGCAAAAAAAAACATGGGTTTCTATCCCTATAAGCTAATAAAAATGTTAAAATTGTGGGTAGGTTATGGGTAGGTAGAGCGGGCAAAACGCGTAAACAGTGGGAAACGCTGAAAACGCCTGCGCGTCTTCTTACGGCGACCATCGGAGCCTGCGATAAGGAGGAAAGGGATTTTGCGGATACGGCTGGCTGATTTCGTAGCGGATTTTCTGGTGAAAAAAGGTGTGACGGATGTGTTCACCGTGGTGGGCGGCGGCGCCATGCATCTGAACGATGCCCTGGGGCACCGGGCGGGGCTGCGCTGCACTTACAATCATCACGAGCAGGCCTGCGCCATGGCGGCGGAAGGGTACGCCAGGCTGGAGAATCGCATCGCAGCGGTCTGTGTGACCACGGGCCCCGGCGGCACCAATGCCATCACGGGTGTCCTGGGGGGCTGGCTGGATTCCATTCCTATGTTTATCATCAGCGGGCAGGTGCGCTACGATACCACGGCCCGCTATGCGGAGCGCTTCACGGAGGGGCTGCCTCTGCGGGCGGTGGGCGATCAGGAGTACGATATCGTCCGCAGCGTCGCGCCTATGACGAAATATGCTGTGATGATCGAGGATCCCTTAAGCATTGCGGCGCATCTGGAGCGGGCCTGGGAGCTGGCTACTACCGGGCGCCCGGGACCTGTGTGGATCGATATCCCGGTAAATTACCAGGGAATGGAGATCGAGACGGAAGAACTGCAAACCGCGGAGCAGGTGTTTGGGAAGGCGTGCTGCAAGGCTGCTTCGGGAGAGGAGACGCGACCGGTTTCCGGCGTGCCCATTCCCCCTGCGGTTTCACCTGACGTGATTTCGGACGTGCTGAATCGCATCCGCGCAGCGCAGCGTCCCGTGTTTTACGCCGGCAGCGGCATCCGCCATGCCGGGGCGGTAGCGGAGTTTCGGGCGCTGATTGAGCGCCTGCAGATCCCTGTGGTGACCTATTGGAACAGCATCGACCTCATCGAGTCGGACCACCCGCTCTATGTGGGCCGCGGCGGTAACATGGGTGACCGGGCCGGGAATTTCGCGGTGCAGAATGCGGACCTGGTCCTGGCGGTGGGGACACGGCTTTCCATCCGGCAGGTGGGATACGGGTATGATACCTGGGCCAGAGAGGCGCAGGTGATCCTGGCGGACATCGACGCCGCGGAGCTGAAAAAGCCCACCATTCACGTGGATCTGCCCATCTGGGCGGATGCCCGGGATTTCCTGGGAGCGCTGCTGCGGGAGATGTCGGAGGAGCAGAGCGCGTCTGCTGAGGGATGTGCCTGCGGGTTCTGCGCACCGGAGATCCGGGAGGAACGCCGGAAATGGCTCTCTGCCTGCCACACCTGGCGGGAGCGCTACCCTGTGGCGCTGCCGAAGCATTATGCGGATCCGGCGGCGCAGCCCAATGTCTACGCTTTTATCCATGATCTGAGCGATGCCCTGCCGGAAGGGTCCCTCACCGCAGTGTCCAACGGTGCCTGCTGTGTGGCGGGACACCAGGGATATGTGATCAGGCGCGGTACCCGGTTTATCATCAACAGCGCCGTGGCCAGCATGGGCTACGGACTGCCTGCGGCCATCGGGTTATGCAGAGCCGGAGAGCATTTGGCGGGGCAGGTGCAGGATACTATTTGCCTGGAGGGGGACGGTTCCATCATGATGAACCTCCAGGAGCTGCAGACGGTGGTGACGAACCGGCTACCCATTAAGCTGTTCCTCATCAACAATCAGGGCTATCATTCCATCCGCATTACGCAGAGCAATATTTTCTCGGAAAATACCCGGGTGGGCATCGGCCCCGAGTCCGGGGATCTGAGCTTCCCGGATTATGAGAAGATCGCATCGGCCTTTGGCTGGCCCTATCTGGCCATCCGCACCGGTGGGGAGATGCGGGAGCGGATCGCAGAAGCGCTGGCTACCCCCGGGTTTGTCTTTTGCGAGGTCTTTACGGATACGCAGCAGGTCTGGGAGCCCAAGTCCTCTGCAAAGCGCCTGCCGGATGGGACGTTGGTGAGCCCGCCCCTGGAGGATCTGGCGCCCTTCCTGCCCAGGGAGGAACTGCTGGAGAACCTGTTCATCAAGCCGGTGGAGTAGGAGGAAGATTGTTTCATGGATTTTGATCTGAGTTTTTATCGTGGGAAAAAGGTGCTGGTCACCGGACATACGGGGTTTAAGGGAACCTGGCTGTGCAGGGAGCTGCTGCAGGCGGGGGCCGAGGTCACGGGGTATGCCCTGGAGCCCCCCACGGAGCCCTCGATCTTTGCATTGACGGGCACGGGAAAAGAGATGGAATCCATTGTGGGAGATGTGCGGGACCTGCCCCATGTCCATGAGACCTTCCGGCGGGTGCAGCCGGAGATCGTGATCCACATGGCGGCCCAGCCCCTGGTGCGGGAGTCCTACCGGGATCCCATCTGGACCTATGAGACCAATGTCATGGGGACGGTAAATATGCTGGAGTGCGCAAAGCAGGCGCCTTCCGTGCGGTCTTTTGTGAATGTGACCACGGACAAGGTCTACCGCAATCCCGAGACCGGCGCAGCCATGACAGAGACGGACGTGCTGGACGGATTTGATCCCTATTCGAATTCCAAGTCCTGCTCGGAGCTGGTGACGGCCACTTATGTGCGGAGCTTTTTCTCCTGTCCGGGAGAGGGTGGGGCTGAGGATCCTTTCCATGGGCATTACCGGAAGGATGGGTTCCCCATTGCAGTATCCACGGTCCGTGCCGGGAATGTCATCGGCGGCGGGGATTTTGCACAGGACCGGATCATCCCGGACTGCGTCCGCGCGGCCCTAGCGGGAGAGGAGATCGTGCTGCGGAATCCCGATTCCGTACGGCCCTACCAGCATGTGCTGGAGCCCCTGAATGTGTATCTGAAGCTGGCGGCGCTGCAATATGAGGATCCGTCCTACGCGGGCAGTTACAATGTGGGCCCTGATGATGGAGACTGCCTTACCACGCGTGAACTGGCAGGACTCTTCTGCGACAGCTGGAACGGGCTGAATCCCGGGAAGGAGCCTCTGCGCTGCGTATCCCGTTCCGACGGCGGCCCACATGAAGCGGGTCTCCTGCGGCTGAACTGCGATAAATTGAAAAAGGTGCTGGGCTGGAAGCCCGTCTGGACCATGGCTCAGACCATG
>JAILAF010000103.1 GCA_024681775.1 Lachnospiraceae bacterium | reverse complement strand
GCAAGCGCATGTCCTGAAATGCCACCGAAACCAGCGAAAAAAGGCCAAGTTTTGCATACTCATGATTGGTCATGAAAAGGAGGTGCCTTATTATGTATGCTATTATCGCAACCGGTGGAAAGCAGTACAAGGTTTCCGTTGGCGACGAGATCCGTGTTGAGAAGCTCGACGTCGAAGAGGGAGCAAATGTTGTTTTTGACCAGGTGATCGCTGTCAGCGACGGTGGAATGAAGGTAGGTGCAGACGTTGCATCCGCTAAGGTTTCCGGTACCGTTACCGCTCAGGGTCGTGGCAAGAAGGTTGTAGTGTATCACTACAAGAGAAAGTCCGGCTATCATAAGAAGAACGGTCACAGACAGGCTTACACCCAGGTAAAGATCGACAAGATCGAGGCCTAAATGACTACCATCGTCTTTGAAAAAGACCATAACGGTACCGTGAAGAGTTTCACGCTGATGGGTCATGTAGGATATGCCAGAAAGCGGATCTTTGTAAAGGAGCTGGACATCGTCTGCTCCGCCGTTTCGGCACTGACCTTCCATACCTTAAACGGCCTTTCCGAGGTTGTGGGGGAAGAGATCAATGTAACGCAGAACGAAGAGTCCGGATTTATCCGCTGCGTTTTGCCTGATGATCTGAAGGAAGGGTCAAAAGTGCTTTTGTCCGCTTTTGAACTGTCCCTATCCCAGCTGCAGGAACAATACGGTGATCGTTACCTATCCATTTCGAACAAGGAGGTAAATACAGATGCTTAAGATGAGCCTTCAGTTTTTCGCTCACAAGAAGGGCGTCGGCTCTACCAAGAACGGCAGAGATTCCGAGTCCAAGAGATTAGGCGCTAAGAGAGCTGACGGTCAGTTCGTTAAGGCCGGCAACATTCTTTACAGACAGCGCGGAACCCGCATCCATCCCGGCAACAATGTCGGAATCGGCGGCGATGATACCCTGTATGCTCTGGTAGACGGAGTTCTCCGCTACGAGAGAAAGGGTAAAGACAAGAAGCAGGCTTCCGTGTATCCCGTAGAGCAGTAAGGATTGCAAGGCTCCAAACACTCGTTGTTTGGAGCCTTTTTTAAGGACCAAAACTATGTTTGCAGACAGAGCAAAGATCTTCGTCCGCAGCGGAAAGGGCGGAGACGGCCATGTATCCTTCCGCAGAGAAAAATATGTGACCAACGGCGGCCCCGACGGTGGGGACGGCGGTAACGGCGGTGATGTGGTCGTGGTGGTGGACAAGGGGGAAAATACCCTGGTGAACTTCCGACACGTCCGCAAATACGCCGCGCAGGACGGTCAGGAAGGCGGCAAGAAGAACTGCCGCGGCAAGGACGGCGAAGGCATCGTGATCAAGGTTCCGGAAGGTACCGTGATCAAGGATGCCGAGAGCGAGCGCGTCATTGTGGATATGTCAGGAGACACCTCCGAATACCTACTTTTGAAAGGCGGCAGAGGCGGCAAGGGCAATCAGCATTACGCCACCCCTACCATGCAGGCCCCCAAGTACGCACAGCCCGGCCAGCCGGCACAGGAGTTAGAGCTCTTGCTGGAGCTGAAAGTGATCGCAGATGTGGGGCTGGTGGGATTCCCCAATGTAGGCAAATCCACCCTGCTTTCCCATGTCTCCAACGCGAGACCCAAGGTAGCCAATTACCATTTCACTACCCTTAGCCCGAACCTGGGCGTCATCGATCTGGGAGAAGACAGCTTCGTCATGGCGGATATCCCCGGCCTCATCGAAGGCGCTTCCCAGGGCGTCGGACTGGGGCATGATTTCCTGCGGCACATCGAGCGCACCCGCGTTCTGATCCACATGGTGGACGGCGCCGGCACGGAGGGACGTGACCCTGTTGAGGACATCAAGGCCATCAACGAGGAACTGGCGCTCTACAATGAAGAGCTTCCCACCAGACCTCAGATCATCGCGGTGAACAAAATGGACGTGCTGCCTCCCGAGGAGCGCAGCGCTGTTGCAGACCGCATCCGGAAAGCCTTTGGCAATCCGGATCTGCCGGTGCTCCCCATTTCCGCCGTCACGGGAGAAGGCCTGGAGGAGCTTCTGCAGACTGCTGCAAAAATGCTGAAGGAAAGCGGCAAGGAGCCCATCGTATTCGAACAGGAATACGATCCCAAGGTGGAGCTGGCCTTTGACGAGGAGCCTTTCACCGTATACTACGACGACGAAGAAGACGAATATGTGATCGAAGGTCCCCGCATCGAGAAAATGCTGGGCTACACCAACCTGGAATCCGAGAAGGGTTTTGCCTTCTTCCAGAAGTTCCTGAAGGATAACGGGATCTTGGAGCAGCTGGAAGGACTCGGGATCAAGGATGGCGATACGGTACGGATGTACGGCCACAGCTTCGATTATTACAAATAATGTTCGAAAAAAATGCATTGATATGCCATTTTTTTCGAACTGTATCTTGAGAAATCGCATTCGCAATTTCTCACTTGCGAGTTATAAGAATGGAGTATGGTATGACATTAACCAGCAAACAGCGTTCCTATCTGAAGAGTCTGGCAAGCAAGCTTGAGCCCGCATTTTCCTTCGGGAAGTCCGGACTGACACCCGAAATGGTCACCGCCATCGATGAATATTTCGGCAAAAATGAGCTCTTAAAGATCAATGTCCTCAAAAACTGTGAAGACGAACCCAAAGAGCTGGCCATCATGGTATCCGAGCGCACCAGATCCACCACAGTGCAGGTCATCGGTCGCAAGATCGTACTGTACAAGCCGGACAGAGACAAGCCCAAGATCATCCTTCCCGAGGCCGGAAAGAAAGAATGATCCTTAGGAGGATGGATTCGTGAAAAACGAATTAAAAAAGCTGACGAAAGCCATGGAGCGGGAACTGGACAGCAAGCGCTTTGAGCACACCCTCGGGGTGGAGTTTACCGCTGCAGCCCTTGCCATGCGTTATGGCGCAGATGTGCTCAGCGCACAGACTGCAGGGCTTCTCCATGATTGCGCAAAATGCCTTTCCGACGAGAAAAAGATCAGCATCTGTGAGAAGAACAATATCACGATATCGGATGTAGAACGGGCGAATCCGGGGCTCCTTCACGCAAAGGTAGGGGGATTCCTGGCCATGAGTGAATACGGCATCGAGGACAGTTCTGTCATCAATGCCATCATCAATCACACCACCGGACGCCCCGGCATGGACCTGCTGGAAAAGATCATTTTTACCGCGGATTATATTGAGCCCGGCAGACGTACCGCGCCGCATCTGGGTGAGATCCGCTATGTCGCATTCACGGATCTGGACCAGGCTCTGCTATGGATCCTGGAGGATACGCTGAACTATCTCTCCGATGGCAGTCAGGAGATCGATCCTATGACGGAACAGACGTACCGGTATTACAGCGCCCGGATCACGGTAGACCGGGAGCTTCGAAAAGCAGCGGAAGCACATCATGTGCAGGAGAGTCGTTATGATGAATGAAAAAAGCAAGAAGATGGCGGAGATTGCCATAGCCGCACTGGATGAGAAGAAAGCTATGGATATCCGTGTACTGGATATCAGTGAGGTATCGGTCATCGCCGACCTCTTTATCATTGCTGGCGGCAGTAATGTAAGCCAGATTCGGGCGCTTTGCGAAAATGTGCAGGAGAAAATGGGGAGAGCAGGATTCCCAGACAAGCACGTGGAAGGATATGATACGGCCGGATGGATCCTGATGGATTTCGGGGATATCATCGTGCATATTTTTGATACGGAGAACCGTGCGCTTTATGATCTGGAGAGGATCTGGAGAGACGGGAAGAGCGTGGATGCCGCTGAGTTTATGAAGTAAAAGAATAACAAGGGCGACCGCAGTGCCATATATCCGTATTCGGACACGCTTCCGCTTACGGTTTTGACACGTAGCGGACGCTAAGCTCGCCACGAGCCTGACGGCTCTACCTCGCTAAGCGCCGACGGCAAAACATAGTCCTCATACGGATTATGGCCTGGGTCGCCCACGAAATAATCCGAATGTTCTACGGATACTCAGGTCTAGGTTAAAAAGCCTCCACAATGGGCAAATGCTCAGTGTGGAGGCTCTAATTATTTTGGGGTGAAGATAAGTAAAACAAGTAAATTAGGACGGCTAGAAGGCACACTTGTACTCGGTGGAGTAGTAGGGGAGGCTGAGGTGCTGGCCGATCTTGATGGAGCCGTCACGGGAGAGGGAGTTCATGGCAATGACTTCCTTGACCCAGGTAGCGCTGGTGTAATGGCCTCCGTCATCCAGGTAGGAGTCAGCGAGATCCCAGAGGGTATCACCGTTCTGAACATAGTAGGAGGTGTAGTATTTGTAGTAGACAACCGCATCATCTGTCTCTGCATGGCTGGTGAATCCGGTAAGGAGGATCCATCCGGCAGAAACAACGATGAGAATGGCTACGAACAGCACAAAACGGCGCATCCGCAGCTCCTTCCTCCGCAGCATGCGGCGGTAATTCTCATATTGAATGTCATCCATCATGGAGACTCTGATTCCGTTTCCCGTTCTTCCGTTGGACATAGGATTCACCCTTTCCTTCTTTTCCGTGGATCTGCAGATCCTTCTCCGGGGCTTGCAGTCACTGTCCGAAAATGTGTTCGGAACATCTGTTCGTTTTGTATTGTATCGAACATTTTTTCGGGTGTCAATGGTTTTTGACAAAAAAATCGAACAAATTTTCCGAAACTTTGTTTGCCTTTTGGAATATGCTGTGCTATACTGAAGGCAAATAGATGTTCGATTTCATTGCCGAAAGCAGGAAAACGGAGGTGTTTATGGGGAATGCTCTTACGCCCAAGCAGGAGATGATCCTGGAATATATTAAAGAAGAGATCCTGGCCAGAGGGTATCCGCCCACGGTTCGGGAGATCGGAGAGAAGGTACATCTGAAGTCCACTTCTTCCGTTTTTTCACATTTGGAGTCGCTGGAGAAGAAGGGATATATCCGCAGGGATCCTTCCAAGACCCGCGCCATTGAGATCTGTGATGATTCCTTCCAGATGGTGCGCACCGAGATGGTCTCTCTTCCTGTATATGGGAACGTGGCTGCCGGAGAGCCGATCCTGGTGGAGGACAATATCCGGGAGTACTTCCCCATCCCGGCTTCCGAGGTTCCTCCCGGAGATTCTTTCATCCTGAGCGTGAAGGGGGACTCCATGATCAATGCCGGCATCTTCAGCGGCGACCGCATCATGGTGAATTCCAAGGCTACTGCCACCAACGGAGATATGGTTGTCGCCATGGTGGATGATTCCGCCACGGTGAAGACCTTCTATAAGGAGAACGGCCATATCCGCCTTCAGCCCGAGAACGATACCATGGATCCCATCATCGTTGATGACTGCACGATCCTCGGCAAGGTCTTCGGCGTGATCCGTTTTTTCCATTAAGCTGATCCTCATAAAACGAATAATCAATCGAGTAGGAGGCGGCCGTGAGGCCGCCGACCTCTCACACCACCGTGCGTACCGTTCGGTACACGGCGGTTCAATCAACTTAACAAGTGACTTGCCTTTCGGCGTAATAGTCTGACATGGAGATTAGCCCAAACGCGG
>JAILAF010000058.1 GCA_024681775.1 Lachnospiraceae bacterium | reverse complement strand
GTACCGACGATGACCAGGATCACTGCGGTGAAAAACTGGGTCAGGGCCTGGAGGGGGCTTTTCACCGTAAGGGCGATGCCATACCCGGCCCCCAGGGTTGCGATGCCGACGAGGAGCAGGATCCATTTTACCTTCGGCTCCCGCTCTCCCGTGTGACGCCCTGCCATGAGCTCCACGGGCTTCATCCGCAAAATGGTAAAGCTGTTCACCAGATAGGCCAGGAAATCCATCCCCAGGAACGCAATGGCCGGGAGCAAAAGTGTCAGGGGTGTCATATAGTAGAACCCCGCCACAGGCTCTCCGTGCAGCAGCTTACATACCAGCAGGGATGCCGCCTTGTAAAAGAGGATCCCGAAGAACAGTCCCAGGACCATGGAGCTGCCGGAAGCCAGCGCGGACTCGAAGAAAAGCACCTTGATGATGTGGCGCTTTTCCATACCCAGCACGTTGTAGAGACCGTACTCACTCTTCCGCCGCTTCATGAGGAAGCTGTTGACATAGAGAATGAGGATAAAGGACAAAAGGCCGATCACCAGGGCGCCGAAGCCCATGAGGGCCGGGAGGTAATTGCCCCCCAGGGCATCCTCCAGCCTGCGATCCAGCGCCAGGGTCAGGCAGATGTAAAAGCAACCCAGGAGTCCCGCTTCCGCAAGGATCCGGGGAATGTAGAGCATGGCATTTTTCCGGATGTTTTCCAGAGCCATCCGCAGGTAAAATCCTTTTTTCATCTCCCTCACCTCCCTGTCCGCAGCATGGTAAGGGTGTCGGAGATCTTCTTATACAGCTCCTCGTTGGTGGCTTCTCCGCGGTAGAGCTGATGGAAGACCACGCCGTCCCGGATGAAGAGCACGCGATTCGCATGAGACGCGGCATCGGTGGAGTGGGTCACCATGAGGATGGTCTGGCCGCTCTCGTTCATCTGGGAGAAGACCCGCAGGAGCTCTGCGGAGGACTGGGAGTCCAGGGCGCCGGTGGGCTCGTCCGCCAGGATGATCTTCGGGTTGGTGATGAGGGCTCTGGCTGCCGCCGCACGCTGCTTCTGGCCGCCGGAGACCTCGTAAGGGTACTTGTTCAGAAGTTCGCTGATGCCCAGGGACGCTGCGATGGGCTGCAGGCGCTCCTCCAGTGCTTTTCCGGTCCTTCCCCCCAGCACCAGGGGCAGGAGAATGTTGTCCTTCAGGGTGAAGGTATCCAGCAGGTTAAACTCCTGGAAGACGAAGCCCAGGTTCTCTCTGCGGAAGGCTGCCAGCTCGTTTTCCTTCACGCTGTCCAGCCGCATCCCCGCCAGCTCTACGCTGCCTGCGGTGGGCTTATCCAGCGCCGCCAGGATGTTGAGGAGTGTGGTCTTACCGGAGCCGGACTCACCCATGATGGCGACGTACTCACCGCTTTCCACGGTGAAATTCACGCCCTTCAGGGCCTGTACCTGGGTGCCGCCCAGCCTGGATGTATATGTCTTTTTCAGATCCGTTACTTTCAGAATTTCCATTCGTATTTCCTCCGTTTCGAACTTATCTCGCTCGTTCTGAAGTCATTTTATCGAAACGGGAGTCCGTTTGGCATCGATTCATGTGACAATGATGTGACAGTTTTGTAAGGTGTGCTCCTTCCGCTATATCAGCTTGTTCGAAATACATTCCAAGGGATAGTTTACCACATTTTGGGCGTTTCAGAGCCTCGAGAAAAATCGATGATTTCCTGTTGACGATTTCTGAAGTCTGTGCTATAAGGTAATTGTTCAGACATATTATTTAGGAAATAATACCATCAAAACAATATGAGGAGGTACATATGGCAAAGACAAAAGGAGCAGCAAGAGCAACCGTAAAAGAGCCCCATCCCGTTACCGTGGAGGAGCACAAGAAGGTGGGCGCAGGCAAGCCCAACGCCGTCAATGCGGCACTGAAATTCCCCCTGGGAGATCAGTTTGAAGCGGATCTCACAGAGATCCTGGAGGGAGACGCCGAGGAAAAGGGCGAGACCGTGGTCATCGCTCTGGTGGACTTCGACGAGTTTATGCACATCAACAAGGATTTCGGCCCTGAGGAGGGCGACAGAGTACTGATCGCCATGGGGCAGTACATTCAGAAGAAAGTGCCGAAGGATGCAACCGTCTACCGCATCGGCGGCGACGAGTTCGGCATTATTTTCAAGGGATTGATGGAGCGGGAGGATATCTTCCTCTTCCTGAACGATCTGAAGAACGGTTTCGACGTGGTGACCCCCGACGGCCAGGGCCACACACTTACCATCGGCATGGCTACCGCATTCGTGGATGCCACCCGCTGCGCGGAGCTGGTGCGGAAGGCGGACGGTGCGCTCTTCCGGGCAAAGGCAGGGGGCCGCAACAAGGTCACCATGGCCCGTGAGGAAAAGATGATCCCCAAGACCAGCCACTATACCCAGGATCAGCTGCAGCGCCTCTCCAAGCTGGCAAACAGAGAGGGCATCGGCGAAGCATTTCTGCTCCGGGAAGCCCTCGATCTCTTACTTAAGAAGTATGATGTTTAGAAACATATAATTCGGTGCCGGTCTTCAGCCGGGCCAGTCCATCCTTCATCACAGATGCGGGGCAGGCGAGGTTCATTCTCAGGAACCCCTGTCCCGCTTTTCCGTAGATCTCGCCTTCGCTGAGGATAAGACCCACTTCATTTCGCAGGAAATCGGCAAATTCTCTGCTGCTCTCCGTCAGATCCCGGACGTCCAGCCACAGCAGATAGGTGGCAGGGCCGCAGATCGGATGGATCCGGGGCAGGATGGATTTCATCAGCGAGACGGCGTATTGCTTGTTGCTCTCCACATAGTCGTTCAGTGCGTTCAGCCAGGCCTCTCCTTCGTTGAAGGCGGCCACGGTTGCGGTGACGGCGAAAGCGTTGGGCTCCGCCACTTCATCCGTATTCAGGGCCCGCCACACCTGATGGCGCAGCAGGGGATTTGCCGCAAAAACGGCTGCGGACTGGAGTCCTGCCATATTGAAGGCTTTGCTGGCGCTGACGCAGGTGACGCTGATGTCCCTGGCGGTATCGGAGACGCTGGCAAAGGGCACGTAATGCTCTCCCGGCGTTACGATGTCGCAATGGATCTCGTCGGAGATCACGCGGACGCCGTATTTGGCACAGAGGTTCGCCACCCGGATCAGCTCCTCTTTCGTCCAGAGCCGTCCCCCGGGATTCTGGGGATTGCACAGGATCATGAGAGAGGTCTGGGGATCCGAGAGATTGTCTTCCAGCCGGTCAAAATCCATCTCATACTGTCCGTCCCGGAGCACCAGCGGGCTTTCCAGCACCTGGCGGCCGTTGTTCAGGATGGAATTGAAAAAGATGTTGAACACCGGGGTCTGAATCAGCACCTTCTCCGCAGGGGTGGTGAGCTTGCGCACCATGGAGGAAATGGCAGGCACGATGCCGGTGCAGAAGATCAGCCAGGGGCGTTCGATCTCGAAATCATGGCGCCGCTTCCACCAGGAGATATAGGCGTCGTACCAGGCATCCGGGATGCCGCTGTAACCGAAGATGCCATGCTGCACCCGGCGTTCCAGCGCTGCAATGACCTCCGGCGCCGTTTGAAAATCCATGTCCGCGATCCACATGGGAAGCTCGTTATCCAGCACCGACCATTTCTCGGAGCAGGTGCCTCTTCTGTCGATCACTTTGTCAAAATCGTAATTCATCCCTGTCTCCCTCTGCAAAGAAAGATCACGCCCTCGTTTCGTCAATCGTTTTTCTTGTTGATCTTCAGCTCGGTCTCATGCCCCTGGCCGGAGGTGAGCTCCACCTCCGCGGAGGTCAGGTACTTCGGCGCCTGTCCGTTCCTTGCGATGATCTCCGTCTGTCCGTTTCCGACCCACTCACGGTCCAGCACCACCACACCGATCTCATCCGCCACGATCCTGCCGGAGAGGGGATTGATGATGCTGTCGATGGGGCCTTTCACATCCACGTCCACGGTGGAGTACTCAAAGGCCAGAGAGGTGTTGGTGAGGGTGCAATCCTTCAGGGTGAGGTTCTCGATGTAGCAGAAGCCCTGGAGGCTCTCGATGATGCAGTTCTCAAAGGTGAGATTTTTCGAGTTCCAGCCCAGGTACTCTCCCACGATGTAGGAATCCCGCACCACCACGTTCTCCGTGTTCCAGAAGCTGTCCTTGGACAGGAGGCGGGAGTTACGGATCTCGATGTTTTTTGCTCCGTCGAAGCAGTAATTGCCGTACAGATCCAGGCCGTCCGCCACGATGGTATCGCTGTCCTTGCCGAAATAGTCGCCGCAGGCCACCACCTGCTCCAGGGTCACGTTCTTACAGGTCCAGAGGGTCTCCTGGGCATGGGGCAGGGACACGTTTTTCAGGTGCACGCCGTCACATCTGCGGAACTCCTTCGGCGCCTCGATCATGGTATTTTCGATGGTGATGTTCTTACCGTACCAGACGCCGGATCTGGACATCTGGAAAAAGCTGCTGTCCCGCACCGTAGCATTTTCCGCATACCACAGCGGGTACTTCCAGCGGAAGCTTACATGCTGAGCGTCCACATTTTTCGAGTGCTTCAGTGGCGATTCCCCGTCGTCAAAGATCACTCTGTGCAGCTGCAGATCTTCCCCCCGGTACAGCGCACGCTCCCCCGTAAACATTTCATCGACATATTCCTTCATACATACCGTCCTTTCATGGAAAAAGTCGTCTTTTCTTAATGGTAGCCCACTTAGGCTCTGCGGTCAACGAACCATTTTTCATCTCAGGTGCTCATTTTTTGATATCGCGCGTCCGCAGCGCTACCGGCCATCAGCTCCCGGTGGAGCGATAGTGCCGCAGGGCCAGGTGAAACAGGCAGGTCATAATGGCAAACACCAGCACGCCCGACAGCGGTGTCACAAATGCGGTCCAGGAAGGCCAGCCGTAGAGAGGCTTTCCCAGGATCCAGGAGGCCGGCACATGCATGGTGAGGGAAAAGGGTGCCACCACCGTAAACAGCGCCCGCAGGGGCGTCGGATAAATATCGATGGGATACTGGCAGGCGCTCTTTCCGCCGTAGGTGATGGCATTTACCAGCTCCACGGATTTCACGCTGTAGATGCAAAAGATGCCTTCGATCATGAAAAGTCCCAGGATCAGCAGACAACTCATGGCAATGGACTCTACCAGGGCCAGGGCCTTCAAGGGCGTCCAGACGATACCGGAAAGCCTGCTGCCCATGATGAGAGCCGCCACTCCCACGGCAATACAGGTGATGCGCCTGGGGTCGGTGCCCCCGCACAGGACCTGGGTCAGCACGCCTCTGGGCCGCACCAGAAAGGTGTCCAGCCGTCCGGTCCGGACCATGCCGGGAAAGTCTCCCGTGATGCCTCTGCCGAAGAGCTCCGTCAGGTAGAAGGACACGGCCATCATACCGAAGAAAAAGTACAGGTTGCTGCCGGACCATTCCGCCAGGTTTTCGAACCGGTCCACGATGAGGATCACCACCATCATCTCGCCGCCTTCCATCACCAGCTGTGCCAGGGTCTGCATAAAGAAAGAGCCGGGGTACTGGAGATGGCTGCGGAGCAACATGCCTATGGATTTGAAATATAGTCGCAGAATATTCATTGTTTTTCCTTTATCAGCCGCCTTGCACGATCATGCGCTTCCGGTTGGCGTTCCACATCGAAAGGCCCAGGGCGATGAGGATCAGGGCCCACACGCCCTGGATCACGTAGATCCGCAGTGCCTCCGCCGGGGCGTAGACGCCGGTATAGAGACGGATGGGGGCGTCCAGGAGCTGGGCGTAGGGGAACAGGGTGATGAACCTCTGCCAGCTTTCCGGGAAAAGGGTCAGGGGCAGAAGGTTTCCGGACAGGGTCACCATCAGCAGGTTGAGTAACCCCTGCATGCCTCTGGGGTCCAGGGTTTTCATGGTAAAGGCCACGGTGATGTTTTCCAGGGCACAGATGCACAAAAAGCCCAGAAACAGCGCGGGGATACAGGCCAGGAAACCAAAGGGGGATGCGGGCAGGGTCATGCCCCAGCCCTTCGGCAGGCAAAAGGCCACGATCAGCATGGGGATGGCGCGCATCAGGCTTCCCATGAGCTTTTGCGCCGCGATGCGGGCGTAGTAAAAGCTGTACATATGCACGGGGCGGCACAGATCATAGGAAATGTCCCCGGAACGGATCTTGTCCAGGAGCTCGTTATCGGAGGCCACCATCATACGGAAGAAGGCCTGCTGGAGCCACACGTAGGTGGCAACGCTCTCGATGGGCACGGACTGGGGCTTTCCTGCGTAGAGGGCCCGGTAGAGGGCCACCAGGATCAGTCCGAAAAACATCTGGCACAGGATGCCGCCGATCATGGCGCCGCGGTATTGGAGTTCCATGCGCAGTCGCATGCGAAAGACGGATAAATAGGCTCTCATAGATCCAGCTCCTTATACATGGCAGCAATGAGGTGGTCGGTATTTTCCGGCTGCAGTGTCAGCTCCCGGATGTTGCCGGAATCCTGCAAAATGGCCAGGAGCTGCGCGGTGGGGAGCTTCGCCGGTTCATAAGTGATCTCCAGGGTATCTGCCGCCTGTTCGCAGGTCACACCCTCCGGGAGGTGCAGCTCCGGGGCGGGATCGTCGTATTTTACGCTGACCTTGCGGATGGTATCAAAGCGCTCCAGCAGATCCGGGAGCTTGCCGTCAAAAAGCTTCTGCCCGTGCCCCAGCACCATGACTCTGGAACAAAGGGCAGAGATGTCCTCCATGTCGTGTGTGGTGAGCATGATGGTGGTGCCGTACTCCCGGTTCTCCCACTTTAGGAAGTCCCGGAGCGCCAGCTTGCTCACGGCGTCCAGGCCGATGGTGGGCTCGTCCAGGAACAGGAGCTCGGGACGATGCAGCAGGGATCCGCACAGCTCCGCCCGCATTCTCTGGCCCAGGCTCAGGAGTCGCAGGGGCGTCCGCATCAGAGGCTCCAGCTGCAGGGCTTCCGTGAGTTCCTTCAGGCGGGACTCGTAGTCTCCCTGGGGGATACGGTAGATGTCCTTCAGCAGGTTATAGCTGTCGATGATGGGTACGTCCCACCACAGCTGGCTCCGCTGACCGAAGACCACGCCGATGTGCTTTACGTGCTCCTTCCGGGCTTCCCAGGGGACGATGCCTCCCACCTGCGCGCTGCCGCTATCAGGGGTCAGAATGCCGGAGAGAATCTTGACGGTGGTGGATTTGCCGGCGCCGTTGGGGCCGATGTAGCCCACCAGCTCGCCCCGCTCCACGGTAAAAGAGACGCCCTTCAGGGCATGGACCGTGTCCTTCTCCCGCAGAAGCTTGCCCTGCTGCCGCTTTTTATGGACAATAAAATCCTTCTTCAGTTCGGATACTTCGATGTAGCTCATATTGATTGTTTCCTCGTGTTGGAATGATTTTGATGCAGATGCGATTGGCAAAGCACATACATACACAGCAAGCATATGCAAAGCAGGTACATGCCTTGAAAATAGAATGAAGAGCAATCGTGTGAAGATTGATTCAAACGAAATAATTTCATACAGACCGGCGGGAAATGCCCCCGGAACAGACGGTGCGTTTCATTATAACGCGTCACAGATGGGCACGCAAGATAAATCTTTTTCGCTTTACCACGAAAAAATCCCTCCGCTTTCACGGAGGGATTTTTATAACTGCTCTGACTCGATCTTAGTATTGAAAACGGTAGCTTCCCGAGTGTCCTTCTGTGGTCAGCTTCACCTGAATCTTCCCGTCGGCCGCCAGGTCAAAGGTTTCGTTGCCGGAAAAATCCTGATCGAGAAGTACCGTGTCATCGGCCTTTTGCAGGATCTGCACATGCAGCGTGCCGGAATCGGTGGTGATCTCGCAGTGGACCGAGGTCGAACCCTTGGAAGGGCTGAGGGTGTGGCTCATGGTGCCGGTGATCTTCGCGTAGCTGCCGTTAAAGAGGTGGATCCCGTCATTTCCAGCAAACCCAAAGCGCATCCCTGAGCGGAAGGTCATGAGCCCGAAGCACTTCATGATGAAAACGAGGATCAGCACGCCGGCCATAATAGGGATCGCAACTTTCATGTTAACCTTTTTTCTCATTTTTTCATTCCTCCAATTTGCTTTCTTTTTTGATCTTCCGGATCCTCAGCGCCATAACGATGATGGGCAGTGCAAAGAAGATCGCCAGACCGCCGCACAACGCGGTGGGAAACACGTTGGGCCAATAGATGAGGGCCAGCAGCAGTGCGAGAAACACCGCAAAATACCAGGGATAACTGAGCCTGCTGTAATACTCGATCCGGTCCTCTTTCTCCGTGTGCAGGTCGAAGGGCGTTCCGTCGTTTTCCTTTTCCACGATGAGGAGTTCCTTGTTGTAGGTGGTTCCCAGCGTGGAGATCCTGCCGCCCCGGTCCGCCCAGGGACGGAACGTCACCTTCCCCAGGGAATAATCCAGGTTGAGATTCTTGTAGAAAACGCGGTACCCCATATCTTCCAGGAAGGCCTTGTAGTTCTCCTCATCCTCCAGGGACCTGTCTCCCACGTACTCCACGGTGTAGATGTACTGTCCGGGAGTGCATTCGTCGAACACATACTTCAGTTTTCCGGTCTCCGTCAGCCGGTATCCTTTTGCCGCCATGGAGTTCAGCCATTTGGTCTGGCTGCCAAGGAAGCCGGCGAAGTATCTCCTTTTTACAATGCTCATACCGTATCCCTCACTTTCCCATGATGGTTGCTGCCGTGGCGGTGAGTTCCCGGAGCCTTAGCAGTTCCTTCTCTGCGATCTCGCGGCCCGCGTCCGTGATCACATATTCCTTCGTCCTGCCGCCGGATTCTCCGTAGGGCTCGATCCAGCCCTTGTCGGTCAGCGTATTCAGCGCCCCGTACAGGGAGCCTGCTCCCAACACCAGCCGCCCACCTGTTTTTTCATCGATAAACTGCATGATGGCGTACCCGTGCTTCGGTTCGTACAATGCCAGCAATATGAAGAATGTAACCTCCGTAAGCGCTCCGCTTTTGACGTTATCTTTCATAGCGACCTCTTTCTGTCTGTATTACGGTTACTGTACTATCACTAAACGTAATATATCACTAACCGTAATAACATGTCAACAGTTTTTCTGAAGAATAATAATTCTATCAGAAACATATACGCCCCTCTCCACCTGCGTGGAGGGGGGCGTTTTTCATCACTTGCAAAACAGTTACGCTCAGCTTTCGATCTCCCGGACCCGGTCCACAATGCTGGCCCCGGAAAAGTTTTTGTAGGACAGCAGCGGGATACAGATCCCCAGGAGCGCCATCACCGGCAGGATGAGCAGGATCGACGTTACGGTGAAATGCTTCGAATAGAACCAGAACATGTTTGCCGCGGCCGCATTCAGCACCGGAACGAAGACCAGGGAAAGGGCCAGTGCGATGAGGCCGGAGCCTGCGGAGTAGATCAGTCCTTCCGTCATGAGCATTTCCTTCACCTGCCGTCCGGTCATGCCGATGGCCTGGAGCACGGCGATCTCATTTTTCCTTGCCAGGATCCCCGCCATCACCGCATTGAAATAGTTGAGCACGCCCACGACGCCGATGATCCCGCACAGGGTGCCGCCCAGGAGCAGGAACATGTTTCTGGTCTCGTCAAATTCCTGCCGCTCTACGGCTTTGCTTTCGTACATGTACTCGGAGGAAGGATCCCCGCAGTATGCGGAAAGGAAGCTCTCTGCTGCGTTTTCCGCTGCGGTGTCCTCCGCATCAAAGGCATAGAGCATGGGGACCATCCATTCTCCCATGTCTTTTGCCAGGGAGGCGGAGCCAAAGATCACGTTGACGCCAAAGGAGCCTCTTCTCGGCCCGATGGCCTGGGGCACTTTCACGTAGGCGGCCACGGTGTACTCGTATCTTCCCAGCTCCGTGAAGACATATTCGCCGTTGCTGTCCGGCATGGTGCCGGAAAAGATGAACTCTGCCTTGTCCCCGATCTTGGGCGCATCCGCATCGGGGATCAGATTCCCATAATCGTCCTCATAGCAGATGAAGGCAACATAGCGCTCGTCCGGGTCGTTCAGAAGCTTCACGTCTCCTTCAAAGTCCGTGAGTTTATCGATCAGTGCTTCGTCCATGGCTTCCGCGATGGCATACTCCTGGTACTCTCCGTTCTCGCTCCACGGCGCTTCCTCGCCCCCCATGCTGCGTGCAAAATACTCCCGGTAGGCTGCCTGATCCACCACCATGGTGGTGTAGCATCCGATGTCATAGCCAATGCCGGAGGCTTTCGCCTGCGTGTTTTCCCGGATGTAGGCGATATCCTCTTCCGCCAGGCCGTTTTCCGGGAAAAAGGCGCCTTTGAACTTGAAGTAATCGGTCTTTCCCACCACGAAGTCGAAAGTAACGGTCTGGGCGAGCCATTTTTCGGTGTCAAAGCCGCCGACAAAAAGAAACACCGTGTTCAGGAGCACAATGGCCAGTGCCAGGGAAACAAAGACCAGCACGGTCTTCTTTTTGTTCCGCCCCATATTGGCAAAGGCCATTCTCCGGACCTTCGCGCCCTTCGTGGCAGCGCTCTTTTTCCGGATCCCGCTGCCTTCCGTATACCGCAGGGCCTCCACAGGGGAGACTTTGGCTGCCATACGGCCCGGCTTTGCCGTGGAAAAGAGAACGGTCAGAAGCTCAAATACTGCTGCCAGGAGGAAAATTACGGGGGACATGCTGACGGTGAAGGCAGATCCGGACATGGTGGTACTTCTCAGTACGATGCCGGTGAGTCCCGCACCCAGGCCGTACCCTGCAAGGAGCCCCAGAGGGATGCCGGCGATGCACAGCGCCATGGCCTGGATCCGGATGATCCGTTTCATCTGCTTCGACGTAACGCCGATGGTCTTCAGCAGTCCGTAGAACTTGATATCTCCCGCGACGGAGATCTGGAACACGTTGTAGATGATCAGGTAACCGGTAAAGGCGATGAGCAGGGTAAACGCCAGGATGGCCGCCACCGTTCCCGCCGCATCGGAACCGGATACGTTTTCGGACAGATACCCCGGATTGGCGCCATAGTTCAGGTAATTGGGCGAATTCTCGTTCAGGATGTCATAGCCGGCATCTGTGGCAATGTCCGCCAGGAAGCCGTCGATGCCAAAGGTAGACCAGAGCATCACGTTCAGATCGGTCCGGAAAGGAGGCAGACCCATTTCTTCTGCGCGCTGCTCCATTTCCTGCACGTAGCTTTCCGACACATTGATAAAGTGCGCAGGGCAGAGCCGGTCCGCTTCCCAGTAGCCGGACAGGACAAAGGTCTCTTCCAGTGGCTGCTCTCCCTTCTGGTCGGTGATGAGCTCAAACGGAACCGTTACCTCCGTTCCGATCACAGGCTCTGCGCCCAGGATAGCCAGGGCTTCCGTATCCATTGCCACTTCGTTTTTCGCTTCCGGCAAATGGCCTTCCTTCAGTTCGATGAAGGACCATTGGGTCGTATTGGCATCCATGTAGCTGATCTCGGCGGAGTGCTTTTTGAAGATGGCGGAATCATTGATCCCGATCACGGTGCGCACGCCCCATTCCCGGATCCGTCTGTCTGCGGACAGGGTCTCGATGTCCTCCTCCGTTACGGATTTGAAGGATGCATGCTCACAGCCCCCCAGCTCCCGCATGATGCTGTTTTCGTAGGTGGCGCTGATGGACATGAGGATGGTAAACATGGTGGTGAAGAGAACGGCCGTCAGGACGATGGCAGTGGTAGCGATGAGATTACGGCGCCTGTTTGCCTTCAGACTGCGAAAGGCCAGCCTGCGGATGCACTTTCTGTTTTCGACTTTCATGCCCGGCTCCTTTCTCCGGTGCTTACGATCCTGCCGTCCTCGATCCGGATGATGCGATCCGCCAGCTGGGCGATCTCGTCGTTGTGGGTGATCATGACGATGGTCTGTGCGTATTTTTCTGCGGAGATCTTAAGAAGGCTTAAGACGTCCTGCCCCGTTTTTGAGTCCAGGTTGCCGGTGGGCTCGTCCGCCAGGATGATGGCGGGGCGGAAGGCCAGGGCTCTGGCGATGGCCACGCGCTGCTGCTGCCCGCCGGAGAGCTGGTTGGGAAGGGCTTCCTTTTTCCCGGAGAGCATCAATGTCTCCAGGATCTCGTCCACGTATGCCTTGTCCACCTTCACGCCATCCAGCTCCATGGGCAGGATCACGTTCTCATAGACGTTCAGCACCGGCACCAGGTTGAAGGCCTGGAACACAAACCCGATCTTCCTCCTGCGGAAGATGGTCAGCGCATCGTCCGAAAGGCTGCCGATGTCCACGTCGTTTACATACACCTTCCCGGAGGAGGGTCTGTCCAGTCCGCCCAACATGTGCAGGAGCGTGGACTTTCCGCTTCCCGAGGTTCCCACGATAGCAACGAATTCTCCTTTATCTACCTGAAGGTTTACGCCGTCCAGGGCATGGACCGCGTTTTCGCCTTTGCCATAGATCTTCTTCAGATCCTTTGCTTCCAAGATGCTCATTGATCATTCCTCCCGAAATAAAAAATCAGTGCGTGGAGGTTTCTTTCCTCCACACACTGATTATCGCACCCGATTCTTTCCAGAATCTTTCAGGTTTTATTTGAATTCTTTCAGTTTTGTAAGATTTGCGCCGGAGCGGATTCCCCGGTTTTTTTCAGGTAGATCAGGAACTCCGACCCTTTCCCGGGGACGGAACGGACCTTGATATACCCGCCTTCCTTCGAAAGGATCTCCCTTGCCAGGTACAATCCGATGCCCACCCCTTCCTTTTCTCCGGAAGAGGGAAGCCTGCCGAAGCGGGTAAAGATCCTGGGGATGTCCTCCTCCGCGATGCCGATGCCGGTATCCTTTACGCTGATGCAGGCAAACATCTCGGTGGACTTGAAAGTGATCTCGATCCCGCCGGCCTCCGTGTATTTGATGGCATTGTCCACGATATTGCTGACCGCTTCCAGGGTCCATTTGTAGTCAAAGACGGCCCGTTCGTTCTCATCCGTCACATGAAGGTAGAGGCCTTTGCCTTCCGCCTTGGGCCGCAGCGCGCTGCCCACGGCACGCACCAGCCCGGAGAGATCCCCTGCTTTGGGATCCAGCACCAGGATCCCGTTTTCCAGACGGGACAGCTTCACCAGCGCATCCACCAGAAAACGGAGCTTCTCCGCCTCATTCTCGATGGCGCCCAGGCTCTCCCGCTGGTCGGCAGTCAGGTCGGACTCCTTCAGAAGCTCGCTGTGCAGGATCAGATTCGCAATGGGGGTCTTGGTCTGGTGGGAGATATCGGCGATCAGGGTCTTGATCTTGTCCCGGTCCTGCTTGACATTTTCTGCGGAGAGGGCGGAGGAGCGCAGGTAATCCGCCAGGGTGGACTCCAGCTTCGAGATCCGGTCCTCACTGTACTCGCTTTCGTTAAACTCCCCGCGGATGGCTTCCTCCAGCATCT